>WLOB01000257.1 GCA_009699505.1 Actinomycetota bacterium
CCCCAGCCCGACTGCTTGTAGCCGCCGAAGGGCAGCGCGGCGTCGTAGATGTGGTACGTGTTGACGTGCACCGTGCCCGCCTTGATCCGCGCCGCCAGCTTGTGCGCGTTGCTCAGGTCCTTCGTCCAGATGCCGGCGGCGAGGCCGTAGACGGAGTCGTTGGCCTTGCGGGCCAGCTCGTCCACGTCCTGGAACGGCATGGCGACGACGACGGGCCCGAAGATCTCCTCGCGGACGATGCGCGCGTCGTCCGTGGTGTCGACGAGGACGGTCGGCTGCACGAAGTAGCCGGGGCCGTCGATCGCGTTGCCGCCGGCGACGGCGCGGGAGCCGGCGTCGCTGCCGATCTTGAGGTAGCCCGTGACGCGGTCGAACTGCTCGGACGAGACGAGCGGGCCCATCTCGGTGTCGGGCTGCAGGCCGTGGCCGACCTTGATGCCGTTGGCCGCGGCGGAGACGCCCTCGACGACCTCGTCGAACAGGTCGTTCTGGATGTAGAGGCGCGAGCCGGCGGTGCAGACCTCGCCCTGGTTGAAGAAGATGCCGTTCGCCGCGCCGGCGATGGCCGACGGGACGTCGGCGTCGCCCAGGACGATGTTCGGGCTCTTGCCGCCGAGCTCGAGCGACACGCGCTTGAGGTTCGTGCGGCCGGCCGCCTGGGCGATGAGCTTGCCGACCTCGGTCGAGCCGGTGAAGGCGACCTTGTCGACGTCGTCGTGCTCGGCCAGCGCCGCGCCGGCGTCGCCGAAGCCCGTGATCACGTTCAGGACTCCGGGGGGCACGCCGGCCTCGAGGGCCAGCTCGCCGAGGCGGATCGCCGACAGGGGCGTCTGCTCGGCCGGCTTGAGGATGATCGTGCAGCCCGTGGCGAGCGCGGGCCCGACCTTCCAGGCGGCCATGAGCAGCGGGAAGTTCCACGGGATGATCTGCGCGACGACGCCGACGGGCTCCTTCGTCGTGTACGCGTGGAACTCCTCGCCCGGCAGGTAGGGGAGCGACGGGCGGACCGTGGAGCCGCGGAGCTTCGTGGCCCAGCCGCTCATGTACCAGAAGTTGTCGGCGGCGAGGGGGACGTCGGCGGCGGCGGCGACGGCCTTCGCCTTGCCGTTGTCGAGGGAGTCGAGCTCGGCGAGCTGCTCCACGTTCTCCATGATGAGGTCGCCGAGGCGGTGGATGATCCGGCCGCGCTCGGACGGCGTCATCGTCTTCCAGGGGCCGTCGAGCGCCTTGCGGGCGGCGCGGACGGCGCGGTCGACGTCCTCCTTCTTGCCGTGGGCGACGGAGGTCAGGACCTCGCCCGTGCCGGGGTCGATGGTCTCGAACGTCGCGCCGTCGGCGGCGTCGACGTGCTCGCCGTCGATGATGAGCTGCTTCGTCCCGGAGAGGAACTCGCGGGCGTGGGTGGCGGTGACGCTGACGGTGGCCATGGATGCTCCAGGTGTTCGGGGATCGGCGACGCGTGCGCGTCGCCGGGGTCGGTGGATCGACCGTACGCCCGCGCACGTTGCCGTCACGTTGCATCCGGCGAGCGGCTGCGCGCCACGTTCTGCGCATCCGTGCGCGACGTCGCAGCCGGTGTCGCGCGAGGGCGGTGCGGAGCCGACCGGCCGCGCGACAAGTAGGACGTGGCACCTCTCGCTCGGGCACGGCATGATGTGGCGCGTGAGCCAGATCGACCCGCGCACCCCCGTCCTCGTCGGCACCGGCCAGGTCTCCGACCGGCCCGCGAAGGGCGAGACGACGACGCGCACCCCGCTGGACCTCATGGTGGAGGCCGCCCGTGCGGCCGCCGCGGACGCCGGCCCCGGCGGCGAGGCCCTGCTGCGACGGACCGAGAGCCTCGGGATCGTCGACATCTTCTGCTGGCCCGTCCCGGACCCCGGCGCGCTCGTCGCCCGCGAGCTCGGCATCTCGCCGCGGGAGACCGTGCGCACCGTGATCGGCGGCAACAGCCCGATCGCGCTCCTGGCCGACGCGGCGGGCCGGATCGCCGCGGGCGAGCTCGACGTCGCGCTGCTCGGCGGCGGCGAGGTCGGCACCGCCTTCCGCGCCGCGCTGATGTCCGGCGGCTCGACCGGCTGGGAGGAGCAGCCCGAGGGCACGCAGCCCACGCGCGTCCTGGGCACGGACCGCCCGCCGTCCCACGAGGCCGAGCTCGCCGCCGGGATCGCCTACCCGATCTCGTACTACCCCCTGTTCGAGCACCGCCTGCGCCATGCCGCCGGGCGCAGCACGCAGGAGCAGCGCGACTGGATCGGCGAGTGGTGGGCGCGCTACAGCCGGCTGGCCGTCGAGCACCCGCAGGGCTGGGCGCAGGAGGCGATGACCGCGGAGCAGCTCGCCACCCCCGGTCCGCGGAACCGGCTGATCAGCGACCCGTACACGCGGCACATGAACGCCGACATCGGCGTGGACCAGGCCGCGATGCTCCTCCTCACGAGCGCGGAGGCCGCCGAGGCCGCCGGCATCCCGCGCGACCGCTGGGTCTTCGTCCACGGCACCGCGTCGGCGTCGGACCACTGGTTCGTCGGCGAGCGCGAGCACCTCGACCGCTCCCCCGCCATCGCCGCGAGCGGTCGCGCCCTGTTCGGGCACACCGGCACCTCGGCGGACGACATCGCCCTCGTGGACCTCTACTCCTGCTTCCCCTGCGCCGTGCAGGTCGGGGCGAACGAGCTCGGCTTCGTCGTCGACGACCCCGAGCGCCCCCTGAGCGTCACGGGCGGTCTCGCGCTCTTCGGCGGACCCGCCAACAACTACGTCACCCACTCCATCGCGACGCTCGCCGACCGGGCCCGCGAGCGCCCGGACGAGCTCGCCCTGGCCAGCGCCGTGGGCTGGTACCTGACGAAGCACGGCCTGGCCCTCCTCTCCGCCACCCCGCCCGGGACGCCCTACGCCCACCACGACGTGCAGTCCGAGGTCGACGCCACGCCGACCCGCGAGATCGCGGCCGACCCGTCGGGCACGTGGACCGTCGAGACCTTCACCGCCGCCTACGACCGCGAGGGGGCCGCCTCCGTGGGCTCCGTCGTGGCGCTGGACGCCGACGGCCGGCGCGCCTTCGGCCGCACGGAGGACCGCGAGGTCCTCGGCCGCCTGCTCGACGGCGACCCGATCGACGGCCCGGTCGAGCTCGACGGGGCGGGCGGCTTCGCGCTCTAGGCGGGCGACCGGCTGCGCGCGGACCGCGGGCGGACCGGGTCGCCGGGTGCGTCGGCGGACCGGCGACGAGCAGGGGTCGGGGACGCGCCGGCCCGCCGACCGACGACGGGACGTGGACGGGCGCGCGGAATCGCTGGCGGGCCGCGCGGGTGCGCCGTAGGATCGCGCCATGGCGACCCGGACCTCCTCCGTCTCCCCCGCCCCGCGGGCCGTCCCCGGCCTCGAGCTGGAGCTCGAGCGGCTGCGCCCACAGCTCACGGGCTACTGCTACCGCATGCTCGGCTCGTGGTTCGAGGCCGAGGACGCGGTGCAGGAGACGATGGTCCGCGCGTGGCGCCGCTCGTCGACCCTGACGGAGCGCGCGGCGCTGAAGTCGTGGCTCTACCGGATCGCCACGAACGTCTGCCTCGACGCGCTCAAGGGCACGAAGCGGCGGGCGCGGCCGATGGACCTCGGCCCGTCGTCGACCGCCGAGTCCGCCCTGGGCGGGCAGCCGGAGAACGTCTGGATCGAGCCGGTCCCCGACGTCCGCGTGCTCAGCGCCGGCGCGGACCCGGCCGACGTCGCCGCGGACCGCGAGACGATCCGCCTGGCGTTCGTCACCGCGCTGCAGCACCTGCCCCCGCGCCAGCGGGCGGTGCTCGTCCTGCGCACCGTCCTGCACTGGAGCGCCGCCGAGGTCGCCGACCTGCTCGAGACCACGGTGGCGTCTGTCAACAGCGCCCTGCAGCGCGCCCGGGCCACCCTCGACACGGTGCAGCCGTCGGAGGACCTGACGGCCCTGGGCGACGGGGACCGCGAGCTCGTCGACCGCTACGTGGACTGCTTCGAGCGCTACGACGTCGACGCCCTCGTCGCCCTGCTGCACGAGGACGCGACGTTCCAGATGCCGCCGATGGAGCTGTGGCTGCGCGGACCGGAGCAGATCGCGCGCTTCTACCGCGGGCAGGGCGCCGCCTGCCGCGGGTCGCGCGTGGTGCCGACGGCGGCCAACGGCAGCCCGGCGTTCGGCGCCTACAAGCCGGACCCCGACGACCCCGAGCTGTTCCGCCCCTGGTCGATCGCGGTGCTCGAGATCGCCGGGGGCCGGATCGTCGGCATCCACAACTTCCTCGACACCCGGCTCTTCGCCGAGTTCGGGCTGCCGCCCGAGCTGCGCGGCGCCGGCACGGCGCAGCTCGCGCCCCTCTAGCCCGGGGTCGCGCGGCCGCGCCGGGCGTGGGCTCGACGGCTCAGTCCGCGGCGGCCCCGGCGCGTCCGCGGCTGCCGGAGGCGGTGGTGCCGGACAGCAGATGCCGCCCCAGGAACGCGGTCTGGTCGGCGACGGCGCGCTCGAACGGCTCGCCGACGTAGATCGAGAAGTGCCCGATCGGATAGCGGACGACCTCGCCGCGCGGCGCGGTCTCCCCCATCTTGACCGCCGGGGCCGGGGGCGTCGTGGCGTCCTCGTCGCAGACGCACACGAGCAGCGGCGCCTGCACGGACGGGGCCGATCGCACGGGGCGGTAGAGCGCCATGGTGAGCATGAGCCGGGCCGCGAACGCGTTCTCCCACCGGCTGCCCTCGCCGGTGATGGACGCGAACCCGGGGGCCGCCTCGGGGGCGGTCATCGCGGCGTACCCGCCGGGCTCGGCGACCGCGGGGATGAGGTGCGGCGGCCGGCCGGCGAGGGCGCCGAGCCGGTCGCGCAGCCCGTCGACGGTCAACCGCGCGAGGTTCTTCGGCGGCACGAGCGCGACGGCCGCGACCCCGTCGGCGAACGGTGCCTGCGAGACGACCGCGGCCAGGCGCGGGTCCCCGGCGGCGACCGCCACGACGTGCCCGCCGCTGAAGGAGCTGCCCCAGAGCGCGATCCGCTCCGGGTCGATCCCGTCGAGGCCGCGGGCGTACGCGACGGCGGCGCGGTAGTCGTCGTGCTGCCGGCCCACGTCGAGGAGCTGCCGGGGGTGGCCGCCGCTCGCGCCGAAGTGGCGGTAGTCGAAGACGAGGGCCGCCATGCCTGCCTCGGCGAAGCGCTCCGCGAAGGCGGGCAGCCGGTCGTCGCGGGTGGCGCTGAAGCCGTGCGCCATCACGACGCACGGGACGTCGCCCGTGGCCTCGCCGTCGGGCCGGTAGAGGTAGGCGGCGCAGTGCGCGTCGCCGGAGGGGAACGTGACGTCGGTGCGGTCGACCATGGCCCAGGGTAGCCGCGCGCGGCGCGCCCACGGCGAACACCGCGCGGTGCGCGGCGTCGACCGTCGGCGTGGGCGATCGCGGGGCCCGCGGCCGCGACGGTCGGGGTTCAGCGGCCGGGGAACCCCGGGGCCGAGGCGCCGGGCCGCTCGCCCGCGGTGCTCCACCGGGGCGGGGTGCCCGACATCCGCACGACGGGCGCGAGCTGCTCGACGACGCCGAACGGCCCGTCCAGGCGGATCCGCAGGTCGGCGGTCGCGGCGGCCGGCGTGCCGGTGGCGGCCGCCGGGTCGAGGCGGCCGGGCTGGTCCCGGAACCACATCGCCGTGCGCGCCAGCGACGTCCGCACGCGCCAGGAGCCGCCCTCGACGGCCCGGCGCCGGAGGGCGATCACCGTGCCGAGCGCGGCGAGGTAGCCCGTCGCGTAGTCGCACGGCAGGGCGGGGACGATCGTCGGGCGACCCGCGGCGTCGCGGTGCTCGTCCGCCCAGCCCGTGCTGCACTGGGCGAGCGGCTCGAACCCGGGACGCGAGCGCCAGGGGCCCACATGACCGTAGGTGTCGACGGAGACGTGGACGATGCCCGGTCGGACCTCCGCCAGCCGCTCGGCGCCGAGGCCGTGGCGGTCGAGGACGCCGGGCCGGGCGTTCTGGCAGAGGACGTCCGCCTGCGGCAGGAGCGCCTCCAGCCGGGCCCGGTCGGCCGGGTCGGCGAGCGCGAGGGACGTCGATCGCCGGCCGGGTGCCGTCTCGAGGGCCGCGCGGCGCACGGTGTGCAGCCGGGGATCGGCGACCTGCAGGACGTCGGCGCCGTGCTCCGCCAGCGTCCGTGCGCACGCGGGCCCCGCGACGATCCGGGTCAGGTCGAGCACCCGGACGCCGTCGAGCGGCCGCGGGCCGACGCCCCGTCCGTCGACCGCCCCCGCGGGCGCAGGGCCCGACGGTGCCGCCCGTCCCCCG
>WLOB01000258.1 GCA_009699505.1 Actinomycetota bacterium
CCGTCCGCCCGGGCTCGGGCGGCGGGACGGGAGGGGTGCCGGTGAGGGCGAGGGTACGGGCCTGGATCGAGTTCCTGGGCGACCAGTTCTGGCTGCGGCCGGCCCTGGTCGTGCTCGCCTGCATCGGCTTGGCGCAGGCGGCCGTGTGGCTGGAGACCGCGCACATCGCCGGCTACGACCCGTCCTCCCCGGACGCGAACTGGGGCTGGGCCGGGGGCGCCGAGGGGGCAAGGGCGCTGCTCAGCGCCGTCGCTTCCTCCACCATCGGGGTGGCGGGCACCACCTTCTCGATCACCATCGCGGCGCTGACGCTGGCCTCGAACCAGATGGGACCGCGGCTGCTGCGCAACTTCGTGCGCGACGCCCGCAACCAACTCGTGCTCGGCATCTTCCTCGGCACCTTCGCCTACGCGCTGATGGTGCTGCGCACGGTGCGCACCGTCGAGGAGGAGACCTTCGTCCCGCACCTCGCCATCTCGGGTGCCGTGCTGCTGGCGCTGGTCTCTCTCGGGACGCTGGTGTGGTTCGTCCACCACGTCGCCACCAGCATCAACGTCGAGACGGTGGTCGACGCCGTCCACCGCGACCTCTGCGCGGCCGTCGAGGCTCGGACGCGCGACGAGGCCGATGTCCAGCCACCGACGGAAGCCCTGCGCGGCGGCCCGGTCGCGCCGGCGGACGGCGGCTACCTGCAGGCGGTCGACACGGATGGCCTCGCCGACTGGGCGCACGAGCGGCGCGTCGTCCTTGCCCTGAGGGTTCGTCCGGGCGATTTCGTGCCACGGGGATTCCCGGTCGCCTTCCTTTCCGCGGGCGTCGAGGACGCCGCCGAGGCCGTCGGCCGCGCGCTCACTTTCGGACGCCGCCCCGCGGCGTTGCAGGATCTCGAATACTCGGTGCGGCAACTCGTCGAAATCGCGGTGCGGGCGCTCTCGCCCGGCATCAACGACCCGATGACGGCGGGCAGCGTGCTGGACCACCTGGGCGACGCCCTGTGCCGGATCGCGCCGCGCCACCTGCCGACCGGGGCCGTCGCGCGCGAGGGTCGCATCGTGCTCGTCCATCCGGTAACGGACTACGACGGCCTGTGCGACGCGATGTTCCACATGATCCGCCAGAACGCCGCCGGCTCGGTCCACGTGCTCGCGCGGATGCTGGACGTCCTGACACGCGCCGCAGAGGTCGAGCGGCTGACCTCGCGCCTGACCGAGCTCGGGCGCCATGCCGACCTCGTCCTGGCCGCCGCGCGGCGCGACGTCGCCGACCCGAGCGACCTCGCCGACCTTGAGGAGCGGCACGCTCGCTTCGTCCGGGTGAGGACCGGAGCGGATCGATGCGTCGGGTGAATGAGCAATGCACGCTCGGTCGATGAAGGGCGTGGCGCCTGCGGGGTCGACCCGTCGGGATCAAGCGGCGGCTGTACAAGTTGAGCGAAGGACCGCGCCTGACGAGGATCCGATGATCGACAAGCCGAGATATGGTTCGACCCTGGCACGCTCGCTCGTGATCATCCCGTTGATGGCCTTCGCAGGAGGCTTGGTGCCGCAACCGGCCGCCGCGCAGGACGGGGGGCCGGTGGATCGCGCGCGGGCACTCACGAAGGACCGCACCCTACCTAAGGCAAAGCCCGGCGCGGTCGGGACTCCTCCGATCATCACGAGGAGGGGGTCGTCGGTCCGGGGTACGCCCGCCCCATCGAAGGCGCGCGACGCAAGGAGCCGATGATCGTCGGGAAACACTCTGCGGCAGGCCCGTTCGGGCCGTGGCGTGCGCGGCGGAGTGAAAGGTATGGCGCTACCGCAAGGCCAAGGCGTCGAACCAGCCGTTCGCGGCGCCGTAGCGGATGATCTCGGCGCGGGTCCGCAACCCGAGCTTCTCGGCGGCCCGAGCCTTGTAGGTCTCGACCGACTTCACGCTGACGTCGATGCGCCGGGCGATCTCCTTGTTGCTGAAGCCTTGCGCGATCAACCGCAAGGTCTCGGCTTCGCGCGGGCTCAGCGGCTCGCGGCCTTCCGCCGTGCCCGGGCGCCCGTCCGAGCCGGAAGTTTCCGCCAGGGCGTGGCCGGCAATGGAGGGGTCGAGATAGACGCCGCCGGAGGCCACGGCCCGGACCGCCCGGAGCAGGTCGTCCGCAGCCGAGCGCTTGAGGAGGTAGCCGCGCGCGCCGGCCCTCATCAGCGGCTGGACGTAGGCGGCGTCCTCGTGGACGGTCAGCACCAGCACCCGGGTGCCGGGGCATTCACCCTTCACCCGCTCCGTCAATTCGAGGCCGTTCAGTCCGGGCATCGAGACGTCGACCACGGCGACGTCGGGCGCGACGGCGCGGATCATCGGCAGCGCCTCTCCGCCGTCGGTGGCCTCGCCGACGAGCTCGACCTCCGGGTCGGCGTTGAGTAGCGCCCGGATGCCCGCGAGGACGACCGGATGGTCGTCGGCCAGGATGACGCGAATACGGTCCATGCTGTTCCCCCTCGTGGGTCAGGCGGCTGGCGTCACCGGGATGCGGACGAACAGCGTGGTGCCGACGCCCGGGGATGCCTCCAGTGCGAGCGTGCCGTTCAGGAGGGTCAAACGCTCGCGGATGCCCGAGAGACCCAGCCGCGGCTCGGTCGGCGTGCGCGCCTCGGACGGGGAGGTGCCGGAGCCGGGCTCGAAGCCGACGCCGTCGTCCTCGATGATCACCTGGACCTCGTCCGGGCGACGGTCGACACAGACGCTGACGGTCGCCGCGCGGGCGTGCTTGAGCACGTTGGTGAGCGCCTCCTGCACGATTCGGTAGACCGCGCTCTCGACGGCCGCTGGAAGGCGCGACGCATCCCCGACGAACTCCAGGTCGGATCGGACGCCGTGGCGCTGTCCCCACTCGCGCAGCAGCGTCGCCAGCGCCTCGCGCAGCCCGAGGTCGTCCAGGGCGGTCGGGCGCAGGTCGATGGCGGCGCGGTGGATGTCGCGCCCGATCTCGCCGGCGAGGCGCTGCAGCCACTGGATCTGCCGTCCGGCTTCGGTCGAGGTTTCCTGCGCGTCGAGCAGACGTTCCAACCCCTTGAGGCCGAGCGACAGGCCGGTCACCGTCTGGCCGACCTGGTCGTGCAGCTCGCGGGCGATCCGGCGCTGTTCGTTCTCCTGCGCCTCGCCGAGGCGGCGCAGCAGGTCGAGCCGCTCCGCCTCGGCCCGCTTGCGCGGCTCGATGTCCGAGACCACGCCGTAGACGAGGCCCGAGGGGTCCCCCTGCCGAAGCCGAGGCGCTCGCCCGGTCAGGCGCACCCAGCGCGACACCGAACCAGCCTGAAAGACCCGGAACTCCACATCGAGGGGCTTGCCCTCGGCGAGGCTTCGCCGCATCTCCGCCGCCATCCGCTCCCGGTCGCCGGCGTCGACCGCCCGGAAGGCGATGTCGGCATCCGCGGTCATTTCGCGCCCCTCCGGCACCTCCGCTTCCCAACCCAAGAGCTCGGCGGCGCGTCGGGAGGCCGTCACGGTCTCCTCGGCCGTATCCCACCGTAGGGTGCCGAGCTCCGCGGCCTCGGCGGCGACGGCGCCCTGCTCCTCGCTCGACCGCAGGGCGAGGGCGAAGCGCGCCTGCTCGCCCGCCCTCCGCTGGGCCATGTCGCGCCCGACCAGCCCGACCAATGCGAGGCCGAGGCCGATGCTCAGCACGCTGCCGCCGGCCAGCAGGAGGTAGGAACGCGAAACCGGCGCGTTCAGCGTGGCGACCGGCATACCGAAATGCACCGACCAGCCACCGGTGTCCTTCAGGGTGCGGTAGACGACCTCGACGTCCGGCCCTTCCAGCGTCGATCCGGTGTAGAAGCCCTGCGGCTCCCGCCGGATCGCCGCCAGCAGGGCGGCGCCGGCCGGGTGGCCGAGTTCCTCCGCCTCGGCCCGGGTGCGGGCGATGGTGTTGCCCGCCGCATCGACGATGGTCCCGACCCAGCCCTCCGGCGCGCCCGCGTCGCGAAGGATCGCGCTGACCGCGCTCGTGGCGAGACCGACCGAGAGGACGTGGCGGAGCGTTCCGTCCCGGACGACCGGCACCCGCAGCGCGACGAGGCGCTTGCCCGAGATCGGCCCGAGCGGCCCGATCCCGCCGACCACCGGCCGCCCCGTCCGTACCACCGCATCGAAGCTCGCGCGGTCGGCGGTGGGTCCGAGCTCGTCGTCAAGGGAGCGGAGCAGGTTGACGACCTGGACGCCGTCGGGACCGGCGAGCTCGACGGTCTCCCAGAGCGGGTGCTCCCGCCTCAGCCGCTCGGCCTCGGCATAGAAGGCGGCGAGGTCCGGCCGGTCGAGGCTCGCCGAGGCGGCCTCGGCTCGGAGGACCGCGATCTGCGTGGCGATGTCGGAGGCGACGCGCTCGGCCACCCGGGCCGCGCTCGCCACGGCGGCGCTGCGGGTCAGTCCACGTTCCTGTTGCGCCATGAGCGTCGCCACCCAGCCGCTGAGCAGCAGCACGGGAATGGCGGCCGCCACCGCGAGCGCGACAAAGGTCCTGCCGTTGCCGCGATGGATCTCGGGGCGGCCGGCATCGCCGTTCTCACGTCCGGCGGACATGCGGGGGCAACCGATCAGGCGGGGCCGTAGCGGACGTTCCCGCCGGTGAGACCGGCAGAGCCATGCTCTCCACCACAGGGTCGGCCGAGACCGCGCTGCCCTCGACAGGCATGCCGGCCATGCCGTCATCCGTCAGCACGCGCTGGTCGGTCACCGTCTGCTCGTCGCCGAGGAGGCGACGTCCCGACGCGATCACCTGCAGGACCTGGCGGTCGCCCCCGGTGGCGGCGTTCCGTTCCAGGTCCCGCTGCCGTTCGACGAGGTTCGGCGGCGCGGCCGCACAGTCCTGCAAGCCCGCCTCGACCAGGGCGGTGACCACCCGTTCGAGGCTCCCGAAGGTCCGGCCCTCGAACGAGCGGGGTCGCTTCCGTCCCATCGCCTCTCCGCCGCCTTCCCGACGGTCCTCAAATTTCTGCCTAAGGGCCAGGGAAACCAGGGGTCGAGAGAAAGGTCCGCGACCTAGACCAAGTTCGGGTCAACCGCCCCGTTCCTGGTCGCGGGGCCGCGAGCCGTCACGGCCGGATGGGGAACTCGCTCTGCGAAGTCCCAGGTCGATCCATCGTAACCCTCGTACCAGGCCCGGCGCTCGCGGGAGTCGGCCGGATGGGGGCATGCATCCCGCGGTCGCCCGAGAGCCCGGGCGCGGGATCCCTGCATGATGACGTCCATGAGCATCGCCACTCCCTCCACCGCCTCGACGTTTACGAAGTGGCTTCGAGTAGCGCCCGTATCCTAGCCGGCGACAAGCGGTTTCGCCGGGCGCCGCCGTTCTCACCGACGCCTGTCAGGTTCATCCCGACACCGCCCGGGCGCTGGAATGCTTGGGCGTGGCCCCGCGGACACGGGACCACGCATCGGGGGTCAGGAGTTCTTGTTGTACTTGAACTCGGGCGCGTTCTTCAGTGCGTCCTTGTCGGTGTCGACCATCGCCTTGAGCTTGCCGTCCGCCTTGTGCAGGAAGATCGACGAGGGGTCGACCAGCACGTAGCGCTCGCCCATGCCGAGGAAGCCGCCGACGCTGACGACGACGCCGGTGACCGTCTTGCCGTTGTCGATGACGAGATCCTCGACCTCGCCGATGGTCTCGTTCTTGTTGTTGTAGAGGTTCTTGCCGACGAGCTTCGACGAGGTCACCTCGGCCGGCTTGGCGGTGACGAACTTGATCTTGGCGGTCGCGGTGTCGGCCATGGTCATGCCGCCCATGCCGCCAGCCGAGGTCGGCATCGCGGTGCCGGCCGGCGGCGTTTTCATCTGGTTGGTCTGAGCGTCGGCGGGCGGCTGGGCCGCCTTGTCCTGGGCGAGCGCGGGGCTGGCGAGCACGGAACTCGCGAGGAAGACGCCGAGTGCGAGGTTCTTCATCGGTTTCACCTTTCTATGCTGACGTGGGCTCGACCCGTCCCGAGGTCGGACCGGCGCACGCCGAGGGAGTCGGGAATGGGTGGAGACCCGGCGGGAATGCCGGGTCTCCTCGACGGAGGTCAGTAGCCGCAGGTGCAGTAGGAGCCGCGGGCGCCGTATCCGTATCCGACCGGGGCATAACCGTAGCCGCCGTATCCCCCGTAGTAGGCCGGCCGGACCGCCGTTGCGGCGAGGCCGAGCCCGAGGCCGGCAGCCAGGCCGAGACCGGGATAGCCGCGGCGGTAGCCGTAGCGTCGCCCGTAGCCGTAGCGCGGACCTCCGAAGCCGACGCGACGGTACCCGCCGAAGCCGCGGCGGTAGCCACGG
>WLOB01000259.1 GCA_009699505.1 Actinomycetota bacterium
CCCCGCCGCCCCGACCGCCACGGGCCCCTCGGGTGCCGTCGCCACGGACGACCTGCCCGCGTGGGCCGCCGCCCTGGACCCCGTCGCGCTCGCCCCCGCCCGCCTGCTCGGCCGGCCGAAGCAGACCGCCCTCATCCTCGACCGCGAGCTGTCGACCCGCGCGGACGCGCTCGTGGCCGCGACCGGCCCGCGGGTCACGTTCGCGGCGGTCGTCACGGCCGTCCTGCACTTCCACCTGCCCGCCGACGGCGAGGCCGCCGCGCGCACCATCGGCGGCTACCGCCGTCGTCGCCTCGACACGCTGGACCACCCGTGGGAGGAGCGCAACGCCCGGCTGCCCGAGCCGCTGCGCGCCGAGCTCGACGACGTCGTCGCGGGCGCCACCGGCCGCGTCGCGTCCGTGCACCGCTCCACGCTCGTCAACGCCCTCCTGGACGCCCACCTGCCCGCCACGCCGGACGACGCCTCGCGCCTCGTGACCCGCATGGAGATGGTCCGGGGCGGCGCGTTCCTCGACGTCGTAGCCTGAGTCCGTGGACGGCCGACGTCGCATCGGGGCGCGCCTGGCGCACGGCCTCCGGCTCTCGGGCGCGGTCGTCGGCATCAGCGCGCTGGCCGTCGTCCTCTCGGGCGCCCGCGCGCACTCCGCGTCCGTCCAGGCGCCGCCGGCCAACGCGGGGTTCGACCTGCAGCTCGGCGGCGCCTACGCGCCCCCGGCGGGCGTCGGGGTGGTGGAGCGGGACCGCACCGCGCCGGCCCCGCCCACCGGCTACGGCGTCTGCTACGTCAACGGGTTCCAGACCCAGGACGCCGAGATCGCCTGGTGGCGCCGGGCCCACCCCGAGCTGCTCCTGCGGGTCCGGGGACGCGAGGTCCGCGATCCGGACTGGCCCGAGACGCTCCTCGACATCACCACGCCGGCGAGGCGCCGCGCGGTCGTCCGGATCGTCGGGCGCTGGATCGACGGGTGCGCCCGCCGTGGCTACCGCGCCGTCGAGCTCGACAACCTCGACTCGTGGACGCGCTCGAAGGGCCGGATCACCGTCGGGGACACCCGCGCGACCGCCCGCCTGCTCACGGGCCGCGCCCACGGCGCCGGCCTGGCCGCCGGCCAGAAGAACGCGGCCGAGTTGATCCGGGGCGCGCGCCGTCCCCTCGGCTTCGACTTCGCGGTCGTCGAGCAGTGCCAGGAGTACGACGAGTGCGACCGCTACACCCGCGCGTACGGCGACCGGGTCATGGAGGTCGAGTACGACCCCGCCGCGTTCCGCGCGGCCTGCGCCGCCCGCGGCGCCCGGATCTCGATCGTCCTGCGCGACCTGGACCTCGTGCCGGCCGGCCGACCCGGGCACGTCTTCCGCGGCTGCTGACGCCCCGGGGCCACGCCGGCGCGCCACGGCGCCGGCGCGGGCGCCTCAGCGCAGCGCGCTCCGGGCGTCGGCCGGTTCGCCGACACCGGCGGCGTCCTCCAGCACGGCCGAGACGCGGTGCGCCAGTGCCGGCCACGACCACGTCTCGCGCGCCGTCCGCCGCGCCGCGATCCCCCGCCGCGCGCGCTCCTCCCCGTCGTCGACCGCCGCCACGATCGCGTCGGCCAGCGCCGCGCGGTCGTCGGGCGGGACGAGCCACCCGGTCTCCCCCGGCTCGACGATGTCGCGCGGGCCGTAGGCGTCGACGGCGATCGCCGGCAGTCCGCACGCCATCCCCTCGACGAGGACGAGGCCGAACTGCTCGCGCACGGACGCCAGGACCTGCAGGTCCGCGGCGTTCAGGAACGCCGGCAGCGCGTCGTGGTCGTGCCAGCCGGCGAGGAAGACGTCACGCGCGCCGGAGGCCTCCACCGCGTCGAGGGGGTGCTCGCCCTCCCACTCGCCCGGGTGCCCGCCGACGACGACGAGCGCCGCGCGGCGCCGGGTGCGCGCCTGGGCGTCGGCGAACGCCCGGATCAGGAGCGGCAGGCGCTTGACCTCGGTGTAGCGCCCCACGGCCAGGACCACGACCGCCCCGTCCAGCGCCGCGACGTCGTCCGCGGAGTAGGCGACGGTGCCGGCGTCCCGCCCCGGCGCCCAGCCGCGGGGCTCGTCCACGAGGTGCGTCCGCCAGAACGCCCGGCGGTCCACCGGGGCGGGCCGGAAGTCCTCCGGCTCGAAGCCGTTGGGGACGACGACGCACGCCGAGCGGGGCACGCCGAGCAGATCGACCGCGCGGTCGATCTGCGACGGCGACAGCAGGAGCAGCCGCTCGCACGCGCCGGCCCAGCGCCGCATCCGCGCGGCCCAGGCCTCCGCGTGCTCCCAGCCGTCGGGCGCACCGTCGGCGATCCGCTCGAGCATCAGGAGCTCGGTCCCGTGCAGGTGGCCCACGACGGGGACGCCGGGGGCCACGCGCGCGGCCGCCTCGTTCAGCGGCGTGAGGTGGTGGAGGTGCAGGACGGCCGCCCCGGCGGCGTCGGCGTCCCGCAGCGCGCGGGACCACGCCTCGACGTGCCGCTCGTGCTCGTCGTCGTCGATCCGGGCGAAGCAGCGGTCCGGCGCGCCGGGGCGGTCCTCGTAGGACCCCTGCATCGGCGCGTCCTCGCCGAAGACCACGGGGCGGACGTCGAGCCCGGAGTAGAACGCGCCCGCGTCCCCGTGGCCGCCGGGGAGGGAGCCCGAGAGCAGCGTCACGTCCCAGCCGTCGGCGGGCAGCCCGAGGCCGAGGGCCCGGGCCACGTGCGAGGACCCGCCGCGCGGGAAGAAGCCGAGACCGATCACCACGCGCATCCCCGGAGGGTACGGCCCCGGAGCGGCGGGCCGCGCCCGCGGTCCCGGGCCGCTCAGGCGGGGCGGAACTCCAGGGCGGTGGCGATCGCCCGGCCGCCGGGCAGCGGCACGCCGTGGGCCTCCCGCGCGACGTTGCGCAGCCGGCCGCCGACGACCAGCGCCGTCGATCCGCCGCCGTCGAGGTTCAGCGCCTCGCGGGCGCCGAGCTCGGCCATGACGCGGGCCAGCTCGCCGACGTCCAGGCCGGCCTCGTCGTCGTCGCGGCCGTCGCACGCCACGGCGATCAGGCGGTCGCCGTCCACGCCGAGCGCGGCGCGCGGGTGGCGCCCGGCGGTGATGTCGGAGTCGAACTGGGAGGAGCCCGCCGAGAAGCCCTCGTCGTCGCCGGACACCGGCACGCCGTCCCGGACCAGCAGCGGCCCGGCCTGCAGGAGGTCGCCCGCCGGCGCGTCGGGCAGGTCGTGGCGCCGGCCGATGCGCACCGCGCCGCCGTCGGCGTGCACGCACGCGCGCCGCGCGCCCCACGGGTCCAGGAACGGCACGGACCGCACGGGCGCCCCGTCGATCCGCAGCTCCCCCAGCGGCAGCCCGTCCAGCACGCCGGTGGCGGCGGCGCGGCCCTCCTCCGGGAACGAGCCCCGCAGGTAGAAGCCGCCGACGAGCGCCTCGGCGACGTCGTGCGTCCGGCACCAGGCCTCCAGCGGCGTCAGGCCCGGCAGGCGGCGGACGTGGAGGCGGACGTCGCGCAGGTCGTGCTCGGCGACGTGGACCGTCGTGCCCCGGCCGTCGGCCAGGAGGACGCGCAGGGTGCGCGTGGAGGGCGACCGGGGGTCGCGGACGCTCTCGCGCAGTCGCACAGGTCGCAGGATGATGCCGCGCGCGCCGCCCGAGGTGAAGGGGCCGTGACCACACGCACGCGACGGCCCGCCGTCCGGCCACGCCAACAGTCGGGCGTCCGGGTCCGTGGTGGCGGCGGCGTGCGACCCGGCACGACGCCCCGGGCCGGAGCGGGCCGACCGCTCGGCTAGCGTGCGCGCCATGGGCGAGACGCGCACCGTGGACCTGCCGACCGCGGACGGCCCGATGGCCCTCTACGAGGCCCGGCCCGACGACACGCCCCGGACGGCCGTCGTGGTCCTGCAGGAGGCCTTCGGGGTCAACGACCACATCGAGGACGTCGCGCGCCGCTTCGCCGACCAGGGGATCCTCGCCGTCGCGCCCGCCCTGTTCCACCGCTGCGGGTCGCCGCGGCTGGGCTACGAGGACATCGAGCAGGCCTACCCGCACATGGCGGAGCTGACGAGCCGCGGGGTCGAGGAGGACCTCGAGCAGACCCTCGAGCACCTGCGGCGTCTCGGCTTCAAGGACCACGCGATCGCCACCGTCGGCTTCTGCATGGGCGGCACCGTGTCGCTCGTCGCCGGCGCCCGCATGCCGCTGGGCGCGTCCGTGAGCTTCTACGGCGGCGGCATCCTCGAGGGCCGCTTCGGCGAGCCGCCCCTCGTCGACGTGGCCCCCGGCCTGCAGACCCCGTGGCTGGGCCTGTACGGCGACGAGGACGCCGGCATCCCGGTCGACCAGGTCGAGGCGCTCCGCGAGGCCGCCGCGCGGGCGCCCGTGACGACCGAGGTCGTCCGCTATCCCGACGCGGGCCACGGCTTCCACTGCGACGCGCGCGACGCCTTCCACGCCCCGTCCGCCCGCGACGGCTGGCAGCGGACCCTCGCGTTCCTCGACGAGCACCTGCAGGGCTGACGCGGACCGCCGGCGGCAGCGGGGCGGTCGCAGCGGTCGCCGGCGGTCGGCCGCGCGGCGTGGGCCGGCGGTCGGGGCGCCGGCGACGGTCGCTGGCGGTCGGCCCCGGCGCGGGCCCGCGCGACGGCGTGCGTCGCGGTCGGACCGCCCGATGCGCAACCCTCCCAGGGTGGACGCCCGGCCCCGTCTCTACCTGAACCACGACGTCGACTTCGACTGGCTGCGCGCCGTCGAGTTCGGCCGCGTGACCGAGGACCAGCCCCAGGACCGCTGGACCGCCCTGAGCGACGGGTTCGCCTACCTCGCCGACGAGGCCGGCGGGCGCACGGTCGGGTTCGTGGTCGAGGACCTGCCGTCCTTCGACGAGGACGCCCCGGAGCACGAGGGGATCTGGCGGGGCCCGCGCTTCGACGCGCCCGTCCTCGGCCTGACGGACGCCACCGCGGGCGAGATCGTCCTCGCGGCCCGCACGTTCTTCGCCGGCCGCGACTCCATCAACCGGTCGATCTTCGGGATGGCCACGGAGGTCGAGGGCGAGGAGGCCGTCGAGCGCTGGCGCCACTGCCTCGAGGCCGGCGACGGCATGGCGCACTTCGCGCTGGGCTACACGCTGCTCGAGCTCGGCCGCCACGCCGAGGCGTACCGGCACCTGCGCCACTACACCGAGATCGCCCCCACGGGCGCGTGGAACTGGTGCTGGTACGGCCGCGCCGCCGAGGCGATCGGCGAGATCGCGGAGGCCCGGACCGCCTACGCCCGGGCGATCGAGCTCGAGGAGCTGGAGGACGGCGAGCCGACGGACGCCGCCGAGCGGCTCACCGCGCTCGGCGGGGACTGACCCGCCGGGGCATCGGGGCATCGGCGGGCGGGCCCGTCCACGCCCCCGCGCGAGGCGTCGGACCGGCCGGGGGTGGACGGACGGCCGTCACACCCCTGCCCCAAGTAGGAGGTGCCACATGCTACTTTCGCGGTATGGCCACCGACACCGTCCTCAAGCCCGACCACGCGGCGTCGGGACGCCACCCGATCTTCACCGACGAGCACGACGAGCTCCGCGCCTCGATCCGGTCGTTCGTCGAGAAGGAGCTCGCCCCCCACGCCGACGAGTGGGAGGAGACGACGTTCCCGGACTCCGTCTTCACCCGCATGGGCGAGCTCGGCTACCTCGGCCTGCACTACCCCGAGGAGTACGGCGGCCAGGGCGGCGACTACGCCACGCAGATCGTGCTGGCCGAGGAGATGTCCCGGTCGCACTCCGGCGGCCTCGTCATGGGCGTCGCGGTCCACACGGACATGGCCAACCCGCCGCTGAAGCTCCTGGGCACCCACGAGCAGAAGCTGCAGTACCTCGTGCCCGCGATGAAGGGCGAGAAGATCGCCTGCCTCGGCATCACGGAGCCCGGCGCGGGCTCCGACGTCGCGGGGATCCAGACCACGGCGGTCCGGGACGGCGACGAGTGGGTCGTCAACGGCTCGAAGCTCTACATCACCAACGGCCACCGCGCGGACTACATCGTCCTCGTCGTCAAGACGGACCCCGACGCGGGCTACGGCGGCTTCAGCCTGCTCATCGTCGACATGGACGCCCCCGGCGTCGTGCGCGAGAAGCGGCTCGAGAAGCTCGGGATGCACGCCTCCGACACCGCGCTCCTGGCGTTCCAGGACGTCCGCGTCCCCGCCGAGAACCTGCTGGGCGAGGAGGGCAAGGGCTTCTACCACATCATGTGGGAGCTCCAGGGCGA
>WLOB01000026.1 GCA_009699505.1 Actinomycetota bacterium
ACGGCCCGTGGACGTTGGTGGAGGCCGACCTCGTGAAGGGCCGGACGATCACGTCCTTCCCGAGCATCCGCACCGACATCGAGAACGCCGGCGGCACCTGGGTCGACGAGGAGGTCGTCTGCGACCAGGGCCTCGTCTCGAGCCGCAACCCCGACGACCTGCCGGCATTCTGCGCCAAGATCGTCGAGGAGTTCGCCGAAGGCAGGCACGACGTAGCGGCAGCCGGCGCGACCGCCTGACCCCCATGAGCGCCCTTCCTGCCTCCACGGACGTCGGCGTGATCGGCGCGGGCATCGTGGGCCTCGCGACGGCCCGGGCGCTGCGGCAGCGGGGCGCGACGGTGACGATCTACGAACGTGGCGTCGCCGGCGCCGGGCAGTCGGGAGGGGAGTCGCGCGTCTTCCGCCACGCCCACGACGATCCACGACTCGTGGTCGCCGCGCGCGACAGCCGGACGATCTGGGACGAATGGGCTGACGAGCTGGGGATCGAGACGGTCTCGTCCGACGGGGCGCTGACCATCGGCCCAGACGTCGACGCGAAGCTCGCGCTGCTGCGTGACGTGGACGGGATCGGGGCCCGCGAGGTCGACGCGGACGAGCTCGCGCAGCTCCTGCCGCTTGCTCGGACCGTTCGACGGCCCGGCGTTCTTGGACCCGCGCGGGGGCAGCATCCGGACGACCGCGACGATCGACGCGCTCGTCGCCGAGCTCGCAAAGAGCCTCGTGCACGACGAGGTGTTGCAGGTGCGGCAGGTCAGCGGCGACCGGGCCGAGGTGCGCACGGGCGGAAGGACGGTCGAACACGAACACGTCGTCGTCTGCGCCGGTCGCGGGACGCCGGCGATCGCGCGCGGCGTCGGTCTCGAGCTCCCCGTCAAGCAGTCCACCCACGTCCGGTGCACCTTCGAGCCGGCAGGCCGGCCGCCGCTCCGAGCCGCCTGCTTGCAAGACGGCAGCGGCGTCTTCGGCGAGACCGGCATCTACGCGGCCCCGGGCCCCGACAGAGCGACCTACGCGGTCGGCCTGAGCGACACCGCAGGCGTACGAGACGATGGAACCATCATCGACGGCAGCGCGCTCGCGGACCTCGCGGACCGCGCCGCCAAGTACGTCGGTCAGGCGCTCCCGGGACTCCGGGCGGACCCGGTCGGGGTCCGCCACTGCTGGGTCACCGAGCTCCCGTGGAGTTCGGACGGCGTCGCCGCGTGGTCGCGGCCGGGCCTGACCCTGGTGGCCGGCCACAACCTCTTCAAACTCGCTCCATGGCTCGGCGGACTGCTTGCCGCAAGCGCGTTGGGTCACGGGCTCGACGACCGGCTGAACCCCGAGTCGCGCTTGGGCGCGGCGCCGGAGGGCCAGGCGTGAGCTTGACCGCTGTCGTCCCGAGCGCGTGGTCGCATCCGTCTTGCGAGTGATGATGAGGATCGTCTAACAGGACGCGAGGATGAGCGGTTTCGCTGCGGGCGCCTCGCGTCGCGGAGGCGCCGTCGATTTCGGACACCCCCTGGCACAGGATCGACGGCGGCCCCGACCTGCGGCGCCTCGTGAGGCAGCGGCCGTCGATCTCGGACACCCCGTGGCACGCGATCGACGACACCTCCGGCCGGGACGCCCGAACCAGTCACCACCCCGTCCCGATAGCCGAACGGCAGCCGGGGCGAGGATCCGTGATCGACGATCCCCGGTGGAGACTGATGACCGGTCGTCCCGATAGACCCGTCCGGTTGGATTCCCGCTGAGGGGGCGTCATACGGCGCACTCGACGCGTGGACGAACCAGCGATCGGCTCACGTGCGCGGTTCGACCCGGCACAGAGGTCGACCGCGCAACGCACCGTCGCGGTGCCGACGATCGACGCCACGTAGCGATCGAAGTTCCGCGCCGTACGGATCATCTCCACAGCCGGGGCCGGGCCGAGCCGCTAACGCCCCTCCGCCCCGGGCCCGGCCCGCCCTACGCCCGCGCGGCCTTGTCCCGCGCCGCGAGCCGCCGCTGGACGACCACGTTCAGGAGCATCAGCCCGAGGACGAGGACGAGCAGCATGGTCGAGAGGACGTTGACCTGCGGCGGCACGCCCTGCTTCGTCGCGCCGAAGATGTAGAGCGGGAACGTCTGCGTCTGGCCGGCGTTGAAGCTCGTGACGATGTAGTCGTCGATCGAGAGCGCGAAGGCGAGCACCGCCGCCGCCGCGACGCCCGGGGCGATCGTCGGGAGCGTCACGCGCAGGAACGTGGAGACCTCGCCCGCCCCGAGGTCCTTCGCGGCCTCCTCGATGTGCGGGTCCATGCCCTCGAGCCGCGACTTCACGGTCACGACGACGTAGGAGATCGAGAACATGATGTGCGCGACGAGGATCGTGCCGAAGCCGGTGCCGATGCCCAGGACGAGGAACATCGCCAGCAGCGAGGCGCCCATGACGACCTCGGGCGACGCCATCGGCAGGAAGACGAAGAAGTCGGTGGTGGTGCGCCCGCGGAAGCGGTGGCGGACCAGCGCGATCGCCAGGAGCGTGCCCATCGCGGTGGCGACGAGCGTCGAGAGCACCCCGATCAGCAGGGAGTTCTCGAGCGCCTTGGCGAGGTCGGCGTTGGCGAACGGGTCGGCCCAGTGCTTCAGGGTGAAGCCGCGCCACTCGAAGTTGAACCGTCCCTGGTTGTCGTTGAACGAGAAGACGATCATGAACAGGATCGGCGCGAGCAGGAAGAGGATCGCCAGCGCCGACCAGACGCCGAGGAGCCACCTGCGGCCGCGGCCGGGCTCGCGGTCCCGGCGGGGCGCGCCGGGCGGGGCGACCCCCGGGACGCGCGGCGTCGCGGGCTCGGTGGGGAGGGCTTCGGTCGCCATCGCTCAGCCCGCCAGGTCCGTCAGGTTCTCGGGGTGGGTGGGCACGATGTCCTCAGGTGCTCGGGACGAAGAGGTCACGCGCATCACCCCGCCAGCTCGGTCAGGTTCTTCGTGCCGAGCACCCGTCCGTAGATCGCGATCCCCAGGAGGATCACGCCCATCAGGATGAACGAGAGCGCGGCCGCGGTCGGGTAGTCCAGGACGTTCAGGAACTTCGACTGGATGACGTTGCCGATCATCGTCGTGTTCGAGGAGCCCAGGATGGACGAGTTGATGTAGTCGCCGCACGCCGGGATGAACACGAGGAGCGAGCCGGCGAAGATGCCCGGCACCGCCAGGGGCAGCGTGACCTTGCGGAAGGCGGTCCAGCGGCTGCAGTAGAGGTCGGAGGCCGCCTCGATCAGGCGCCGGTCGATGCGGTCGAGCGTCGCGTAGATCGGCAGGACCATGAACGGCAGGAAGTTGTAGGAGATGCCGAAGATCACGGCCTTGCCCGTCGCGAGGAAGCGGCCGTCGTCCGAGACGACGCCGACGTCCTGCATGCGGGCGACGAGCCAGCCCTGGTCGTTCAGGATGAGCTGCCACGACGCGGTGCGCATGACCTGCGAGACGAAGAACGGCAGGATCACCAGGAGCAGCCAGAGGCCCTTGAAGCGGCCGGCCTTGTAGGCGATGAAGTACGCGAGCGGGAAGGCGATGACGAAGTCGATCAGCGTCGCGGCGCCCGCGTAGCCGAAGGAGCGCGTGAACTGCGCGTGGTAGTCGCGGATCGCGTCCCAGTAGGTCGAGAACGTCCAGGTGAGCTCGTAGCCCTTCTCGGGGTCGCCGCTCATGAGCGACACGCTGACCTGGTTGAGGATCGGGATCGCGAAGAAGACGATCAGCCACAGGAGTCCTGGCAGCGCGAACCACCAGGGCAGCATCCTGCGGCGGCGGGAGAGCGACACGATCAGGCCCCCGTGACCTTCGCCATGGCCTCGTACATCTGCTGCTCCTCGATCGTCGAGAGCGACGGATAGACCTTGAGCCGCTCCCGGATCTCGTCCGTCGGGAAGATCAGCTCGTTCTCCGCGATGTCCGGATCGCTCTTCTCGAGGATCTGCCGGATGCCGGAGACGGGGCTGATGTAGTTGATGTACGCGCAGAGCTTCGCGGCGACGTCCGGCTCGTAGAGGTAGTTCAGCATCGTCTCCGCCGCATACGGGTGGGCGACGTTGGCCGGCAGCATGAGGTTGTCCGTGAAGAGGACGGCGCCCTCGTCGGGGTAGGCGAAGCGCAGGTTCGGGTTGTCGGCCTGCAGCTGCACCATGTCGCCGGAGTACGCCATGACGAGCTCGACGTTGCCCTTGGTGAGGTCCGTCGTGTAGTCGTTGCCGGTGAAGCGCCGGAACTGCCCCTTGCCGGCGGCCTGCGCGATGAACTCGACGGCGCCCAGCATGTCGTCGATCGTGGCGTTCGCGGGGTTCTTGCCCTGCATGATGAGCACGCTCGACGCGGAGTCGTACGGCTCCGAGAGCATGGTGCACTTCCCCTTGAACTCCGGGTTGAAGAACTCCTTCATGCTCGTGAGCTCGCGGCCCGTCGCCCGGATGTCGTAGCCGATGCCGATCGCGCCGGACTGGAACGGCAGGGTGAACTGCCGCTTGGGGTCGTAGGAGATCGACTGCAGGGTCGCGACGAGGTTGTCGCGGTTGGGCACGTTGCGGAGGTCGTAGGGCGTGACGAACCCGGAGCGGACCCAGCGGGAGGCCATCGGGTCGGTCAGGACGACGATGTCGCGCCCGATGGGCTGGTCCTGCGTCAGCTGCTGGCGGACCTTGCCGAAGAAGTCGTTGTTGTCGTTGATGTCCTCGACGTACTTGACCTTGCCGCCGAACCGGCGGTCGAAGTCCTTCAGGACGGCCTTGTCCATGTAGAGCGGCCAGTTCGAGAACGTCCAGTCGCCGATCGGGACCTTCGGGTGCCGGACGTTCGCGGCCTCCTCCTCGAGCTGCTCGACGTTCTGCGTCGCGGTGCCCGTGATGCCGCAGGCGGAGAGCACCGACGCCAGGCCGGTCGCCATGAGCGCAGCGCCGGCGCTGCGGCCGACGAAGCGACGGCGCGAGGTGCGGCCCGTCAGGACCTGCTCGTCGAGGGCCTGCTCCAGGGCGCTCTGCGCGCGGGCGTCGTCCTCACGCACCGGCGGTCCCGCCTTCCACGACGAAGGTCTGCCGCGCGTCCCAGGCCACCTGCACGTCCTGCCCGGCGCCGAACGTGCCGGCGGAGTTGCCCACGAGGTTCGGCTCGACCACGTTGAGCTCGAGGCCGCCGGAGGTGCGGACGAGGTACTGCAGCGTCACGCCGAGGAACGTCGACTGCACGACCTTGCCGTGCAGGACGTTGTCGCCCGCGGGCGGTTCCTGGTCCGTGGCGTACAGGCGGACCTTCTCGGGCCGGACGCCGATGCGGATGGGCCCGGCGTAGCCCTCGGCGCGGTGGGTCAGGTACCGCACGGGCTCCCGGTCGACCGTCGTGCCGCGGCTGAACTCGTGGTCGAGCGTCCCGCTCTCCGGCGTGACGTCGACGAGGTTCGAGGTGCCGAGGAAGTTCGCGACGAACGACGTCTCGGGCCGCTCGTAGAGGTCCTCCGCGGAGCCCTGCTGCTCGATCGCGCCGCCGTTCATCACGGCGATGGTGTCGGCCATCGACATGGCCTCCTCCTGGTCGTGCGTGACGTGCACGAAGGTGATGCCGATCTCGCGCTGGATCGCCTTGAGCTGGTCCTGGAGCTGCCGGCGCAGGCGCAGGTCCAGCGCGCCGAGCGGCTCGTCGAGGAGCAGGGCGCGCGGCTTGTTGACCAGGGCGCGGGCGAGCGCGACGCGCTGGGCCTGGCCGCCGGAGAGCTGCCCGGGCCGGCGCTTGGCGAGGTGCGTCAGCTGGACGGTCTCCAGCATCTCGGCGACGCGCCGCTTCGTCTCGTGCTTGTCGACCTTGCGACGCTCGAGGCCGAAGGCGACGTTCTTCTCGACGGAGAGGTGCGGGAAGAGCGCGTAGGACTGGAAGACCGTGTTGACCTCCCGCTTGTGCGGCGGCAGCTGCGTGACGTCCTGCCCGGCCAGCAGCACGGTCCCGCTCGTGGGCAGCTCGAAGCCGCCGATCATCCGCAGCGTCGTCGTCTTGCCGCAGCCGGACGGTCCGAGGAGGGCGTAGAAGCGGCCCTGCTCGATGTCGAGCGACAGGTCGCCGATGACGGTCTGGTCGCCGTAGCGCTTGTGGACGTGCTCGAGGCAGATGTCGCGCTGCTCGGCGCCGCCGGCGGCCGTGGCCGGGCGGCGCGGCGTCTCGGTGCTCTCGGGGACCGTGGTCATGGGACCTCCTCGGCGCGGGGCCGGTCGATGGAGCTGATCCTGAGGAGGATGTCCGAGGTGCGCCGCGCCCGGGCTGGCCAGGCGGATGAACCTCGGGCGCCCCGACTGGACGTGGTCCGCAGGCTCTCGCGCGGACGGACGCCCATGGTACGTGCAGCCCGTCGGAGGGTTCCCGGGTCCGGACGACAGAGCGTCGCGTCGCCGGACGGGGCCCGCGGGAGCGGGTCGGCGGGGAGGGAACCGGCGTTCCCGCCGCGGACGCCGTCGACCTCCGACGGCCGACCGTCTACGGTGGCGGCATGCGTGTGCCGTCCCGGGCAGTCGTCGTCCTGCCGTGCGTCCTGGTCCCCCTCCTCCTCGCCGGCTGCGGCGGGACGGACGATCCGCCGCGGGGCGCCGCGCCCCCGGACCCGCGGCTGCGCGGCCTGGAGGCCCGCAGCACCCGTGCCGCGGCCGTGCTGCGCGCGGCGGAGCGGATCGCCGGCACGGACACGATCGTCGACCTGACGTTCGAGCGCGACCGCTTCACGGTGCTGACCGCCTGGGTCACGCGGGAGGAGCACGACACCCCGGCGAACGGGCTGCAGGAGGGCGCCGCCGTCCGCGACTCCGGCAAGATCGCGTCGATCTGCCGCGCGGTCCGGCGCATCGACCCCGGCGCCGACGCGTTCGTGACGAGCTACGACGGCGTCGGCTGGCGCGAGAACTGCCCGCAGAACGGGAACGTGGACGGACGACGATGACGACCGACGACGACCGCGCCTCCGACGAGCACGACGGGGCCCCGCCCGTGCGCTACGCCCTGTGGATCCGCGGGCGCCTGCGGACCACCGTGACGCTCGGCGACGCGACGGGCGGGCACGTCGCCGACCTGTCCCTGCACGGGTGGCCGCGGAAGCGCCGGCGCCTGCGGGCCGCCGCGGAGGACGCGGACTGGACGGTGGCCGTCCGGCCCGGCGAGCTGACCGTCGACCGCGACGGGGAGCGCCGGATGACCGTGCGCGGCGACGCCGTGGAGCTCGGGGACCGGCGGCTGACGTGGCCCGCCCTCGACGGTGGCGTCGACCGCGTCGCGCTGACGGATCCCGACGACGACCGGGTCCTCCTCGTGGTGACGGCCGCGGACGGGGGCAGCGACGAGCCGGTGGCGATCCTCGACGTCGCCGCCGACCTGCCCGACCCGCAGGCCGTCGCGCTGGCGGCGTGCGCCGTCGAGCTCATCACCCGGCCCCGCGGGCGCATGACGGACGGCCTGGACCCGGCGGTCGGGTTCGACATCGCGATCCCGTGAGCCGCGGGGCGGCCGCCGGAGCGCTCAGCCGGCCCGGTGGACGACCTCGCCGGCAACGAGGGTCAGGAGCACCGGCACGGCCGTGAGGTCCGCCGCCGGCGTGTCGACCGGGTCCTCGGCCAGCACGGTGAGGTCGGCGTCGAGGCCGGGGCGGATCGTGCCGCGCCGGTGGTCCTCGCCCACGGCGCGCGCCGCGTCCCGGGTGTAGCCCAGCAGGGCCTGCAGGCCGTCGAGCGCCTGGTCGTCGTACGGCGCCCGGCCGGGGTCGGCGGGGTCGCGGCGCAGGCGGGCGCTCGCCATCCCCTCGCGGGGGTCCAGGCCGACGACGGGCCAGTCCGAGCCCAGGGCGACCAGCGCGCCGGACTCGCGGATGGTGCGGGTGAGGAACGCGCGGTCGCAGCGGTCGTCGCCCAGCCGGCGCGACCAGTTGTCGGACCGGTCGGGGGCGAGGTCCATCATGTGCTGCGTCTGCATGGAGGCCGTGACGCCCTCGGCGGCGAAGCGCGGCAGGTCCTCGGGCTGGATCGTCTCGACGTGCTCCACCCGGTGCTGGACCCGCGTGCCCGGGGCGGGGGCCGGATCCCCCGCCCGCAGCGACGGGTGCACCGGCACGCCGACCGCGCCGGTCGCGCGGTAGGCGTCGAGCGCCTCGCGGACGGCGCGGTCGCCGCACGCGTGGGTCGCGCACTGGAAGCCGTGGCCGGCGAAGAAGCCCACGGCCTCGCGGTAGCGGGCGGGGTCGGGCCAGAACGGGAGGGTCCCGTCGCCCGCCGTGTCGGGCTCGACGAGCCAGCCCGTGCCGGAGTCGATCACCCCGTCGACGAAGAACTTCGCCACGCCGCCGCGCCACCGCGCGCCGTGGGCGTCGCCGTGCCCCGCGAGGACCTGCCAGGCGTCACGCGGCGTCTCGGGGGTGATCCAGAACGGGGCGACGACGCGCGTGCGCAGGCCGCCCTCGGCCTCGAGGCGGCGCAGCGTGTCGTGGGTGGCCAGGGAGCCGTCCATCGCGTGCGTACCGGTGATGCCGAGCGCCGCGAAGCGCCGGAGCTGGGCGACGTACAGGCGGTGGCGGTCCTCGCCGGTGAGCGCGGGGATCGCGGCGCGGACGAGGTCCATCGCGGCCCACTCGCGCAGCTCGCCGGTCGGTCGGCCGTCCTCGCAGACGACCTCGGACGCCTCGTCGAACGCCACGGGGCCCACGACCCCGGCCAGCTCGAGCGCCCGCGGCGACGCGAGGCCGGTGTGGAGATCCATGAACAGGAGGAAGGCGGGCGCGCCCCCGACCGCGTCCTCGATCAGCGCGCCGCGCACGCCGGTGGCGGCGAGGACGTCGTAGCCCAGGCCGAAGCCGAGGACCCATCCGCCGTCGGGGACCCGGGCGCGCTCCTCCGCCAGGCGGCGGCGGACCTCGTCGAGGGTGCGGGCGCCGGTGAGGTCGGCGCCCCGGGCGTCGATCGCGCCCTTGAACGGGTGGGTGTGCGCGTCGATCAGCCCGGGCACGACCGCCGCGCCGCCCAGGTCGACGGTCTCCGTGGCCGGGCCGCTCGCCGCCCGCACCTCCGCGTCGTCGCCGACCACGATGATCCGGCCGTCCTGCACGCCGACCGCGGACGCGGTCGGGCGCTCGGGGTCCAGGGTGCGGACGCGGGCGTGCAGGAGGGCGAGGTCGAGGGGCATCGGGGTCCGGTCGGTCGGGGTGGCGTGCCGGGCGGCGGGCCCGCCGTCAGGAGTCGAAGCCCAGGCCGAGGCGGTCGAGGGTCCGCAGCCAGAGGCCGCGCCGGCCCGTGCGGTCCTCGGCGGCCATCCGGTTCTGCGTGATCGCGATCCCGACCGAGCGCAGCGGCTCGGGCGGGAACGGCGTCGGCTTCTCCCGGACGTAGCGCAGGCGGGTGGCCTCCGTGTCGCGTCCGTCGACGAGGTCGAGCGCCACCCGTCCGCCGAAGCGGGTGGCGGCGACGCCGAGGCCGGTGTAGCCCGCGGCGTACGCGACCCGGCCGTGGTGCGCGGTGCCGAAGAAGACGGAGAAGCGCGAGCAGGTGTCGATCGCCCCGCCCCAGCGGTGGGTGAAGCGGATGCCGTCCAGGGCGGGGAACGCGGTCGAGAACTGCTGGGAGAGCCGGGCGAAGACCTCGTCGCTCTCGTCGAACTCGGCGCCGACGGGGCCGCCGAAGCGGTAGACGGCGTCGTAGCCGCCCCAGAGGATGCGGTCGTCCGCGGTCAGCCGGAAGTAGTGGAAGCGGTTCTGGTCGTCGCCCATCCCCTGCCGGCCGGCCCAGCCGATCGCCGCGCGCCCCTCCGCCGTCAGCGGCTCCGTCATCAGGACGTAGTCGTAGACCGGGACGACGTAGCGACGGATCTCGCGCACGAGCGGCCGGAACGCGTTCGTCCCCAGCACGACCCGGGCCGCGCGGACGGTGCCCTGCGAGCAGACGACGTCCACCGCGCCGGGGACGTCGCGCAGCTCGGCGACGGGCGTGTGCTCGTGGACCCGCACGCCGGCGTCGAGGACGGCGGCGCGCAGGCCGAGCGCGAGCTTGCCCGGGTGCACGAGCGACGCGCCGGTGCGGTCCCACAGGCCGCCGTGGACGACGGGCGAGTGCAGCTGCGCGCGGGCGGCCTCGCGGTCCAGGACGACGACGTCGTGGCCGTGGGCGCGCAGGAGCGCCGCGTCCTCCTCCGGCCAGTCCGCGCGGGTCGGGTCGAGGACGACGTCGAGCTCGCCGGTGTGCTCGAGCTCGCAGTCGATGCCGTACCGCTCGAGGTCGGCGCAGAGGTCCGCGTGGTTCTGGAGGCCGAGGCGCTCGAGCGTCGCGAGCTCGTCCGCGAACCGGGCGGCGCCGTTGTGGAGGCCGTGGGTCAGGGACGCGACGCAGAAGCCGCCGTTGCGGCCGCTGCCGCCGAAGCCGCACGTCTCGCCCTCGAGCAGGACGACGTCGCGGTCGGGCCGGTCGCGCTTGGCGTGCAGGGCGGCCCACAGCCCCGTGAAGCCGCCGCCCACGATGCAGAGGTCGGCCGTCACGGGGCCCACGAGCGCGGGGGCGGGCGTCGGCCGGACGACCCCGCCGTGCTCCTCGTCGAGCCAGAACGACGTCGGTCGCGCCTCGGCGTACGCGGCCCGGTGCGCGGCGGTCGGCGGGGTGGTCGGCCACGGGCTCACGCGCTCCACCGTAGTCGCCCGTCGCGGCCCCGGCGGCGGGCCGGGCGCAGCCTGCGACAGGGCGTCGCGGCGATCGGCGGGCGGGCGACGGCGTGTCGGTCGCCCGGCCCGGTGGCCGGCCGGGAGACGGCGGGCGCCGACCCCGGCCCGGCGCGGCCGAGCGCCCTACCCCTCCGGCGCCACCCGCTCGAGGAACGCGACCTGGTCCGCGGAGATCGTGCCCGCGATCTCGGGGTCGTAGAACGGCTCGAAGTGGTCGGCGTCGTAGGTGTGCAGCTCGCCGCGCGGGGCCTTCCGCGCGAGCTCGCGGACCGCGGCGTTCGACACGGAGACGTCGCGCTCGCCCAGGCCGACCCAGAGGGGCGTCGTGATCCTCGCGGCGTGCCGGACGGGGCGGTGGAAGGCGACGGAGGCGAACACGCCGGGGCTGATCGCATCCTGCCACGGCGACCCCGCCGGGCTCGCGGCGGCGGCGGCCGCGAAGCCCTCCTGCTCGCCGGGCAGCGTCATCGCGCCGCGCGCCCCGGGAGGGCCGGTGACGGGGATGGTGCGGTGGCGGCCGCCGAGGTCCGCGAGCGCCTGCGGCAGGATCCACGCCGACGTCGACAGCGGCGTCGACAGCACCCGCGCGAAGCCGTCGACGAACGGGCAGAGCACCATGGAGGCGACGACGCCGGGCAGCTCGCGCGCCAGGCGGACGACGTGCCCGCCGCTGAACGAGAAGCCCCAGAGGACGATCCGGCCGGCGAGCGCCGGCTCCTCGCGACGGACCCGGGCCGCGACGGCGTGCCAGTCCGCGCGCTGCTCCGCGGCGCGGAAGCGCTGGCGCGGCTCGCCGCCCGAGTCCCCGAGGTGGCGGTGGTCGAAGACGACGACGAGGTGGCCCGCGTCGCGCAGGGCGCGCGCGTACGGCAGGAGCCCGTCGTGCCGCGTCATGGAGAACCCGTGGGCCATCAGGACGACGGTCCGCGGCGGCTCCGGCGGCCGGAGGATCCACGCGGCGACCTCGCCGATGCGGACGTCCTCCTCGGCCGGCGCGTCGCGGTCCGTCACGATCGTCGCGCTCGAGCTCATGGCCCATCATCGCCCAGCGCGGGACGGCTGTCACGTCGATCTCGCCGGCGCGGCCCTCAGCGCCGGTCGAACCAGCGCTCGAGCTGCAGGTCGACCGGGAGCGCCTCGGGCTCGGGCAGCTCGGCGCACGGCAGGTCGAGCGCGAGGTCGCGCGGCGAGCGGACGACGACGGACGCGCTGCGCGCCGGCGCGGCCGCCTGCCAGGCCTCGAGGGACGTCTCGTCCGTCCGCACCGGGGCGTGCACGTCGACGATCAGCTCGGCGCGCCCGAGGACCTCGGGTCCGGGCAGGCCGCGGTGCAGGCGCGGGTCCGGCGAGGCGGTCGCGGCGTCCGTGCCGAGCCAGACGCCGACGTCGCCCGTCCGCAGCAGCCCCTCCGCGCAGGCCAGGCGGCGCACCTCGCGCACGTCCTTCGGCATCGCGAACCGCACGACGAACCGCGGGTACGGCCAGAGCAGGCCGCGGCCGCGCAGGTGCGGGTCCGTGATCAGGCCGGCGATCCGCAGGGTCTCGCCGTCCTTGACCGCGCCGACGTCCTCGAACCGCCCGCCGAGGTCGGGGCCGTCGTGCCAGGCCACGGCCCTCGGCGCGTGGGCGAAGTCCGCGCCGGCCAGCCAGCAGCGGCGCGCGAACTCCCAATCCTCGCCGCCGTAGCCGTTGATCTGCTCCGCGAAGCCGCCGACCCGCTCGAAGAGCCATCGCGGGCAGGCCAGCACCGCGCTGATGACGTACCGGTAGGACCGCAGGTCCGTCCGGGCCAGGTCGTCCGAGACGGCGTAGCCCTCCGCGAGCCACGCCGGCTCGGGCAGGCGCTCCGGCGGGTCCTCGCCCGTGGTCAGCCAGGCCGCGAGCTCGTCCGGGGTGGTGGCGGAGAGGTCCGCGTGCAGGCGCCGGCCGACCGTCAGCCGCCGGCCGTCGCAGACGCGCAGCAGCTCCTCGAGGTACGCCGGCTCGGGCACGGTGTCCCCGTCGATCCAGACGAGGACCGGGCCCGTCCCCAGCCGGGAGCCGACGTTGCGCGCAACGCCGGGCCGGCAGCCCAGGTCGTCCTGGCGCACGACGGAGACCGCGTAGGGCCGCTCGCCGGGGTCGGGGGCGACGCGGGAGCCGTCGTCGGCGACGACCACCTCGAACGCGTCGGCGGGCAGCGTCTGCAGCTCGAGGGCGCGCAGGACGAGGTCGAGCAGCCGCGCGTCCTCGAAGTAGGGGACGACGACGGTCGCCTGCAGGCTCACGCGGAGGCCCCGGTCGGGCGCGCCCAGCCGTGGAGCAGCGCGGCCTGCGCCGCCGCGGCCCCGGGCGTCGTCGGGCCGACGCGCGTCCCGGGGGACAGCACGGTCGACGCGGGGTCGTGCAGCGCGCGCCCGAGCGCCGCGGCCAGGTCGTCGACCAGGGCGATCGCCCCGGGGTTGCGCTCCGCGACCTCCCGCGCGTAGCCGCCGTCGACGACGAGTGGTCGGCGACCGGCCGACAGCCACGACCCCATCGATCCCGATGCCGACACGTGGCGGTGCGGACAGACCGGCACCGCGACGCGCGACGCTCCGCGCAGCTGCTCCATGTCGTGGAGGTACCCCGTGCACCGCCACCCGACCCCCTGCCGCGCGCAGCGGTCGGCGAGCTCGTCGTCCAGGCCCTCGTGCCCGCGCGCCACGCCGCCGAGCGCGACGAGCGTCGCGGGGCGGTCCAGCGTCGCCAGCGCGTCGGCGACGGCCGCGTGGCCCTTGCCGGGGTGGATCCAGCCCAGGACACCGACCGTCGCGTCGGCCTGCGGCGCCGCGGGCACGAGCCGCGCGTCGATCGGCAGGGGCAGCACGGCGTCGGCGTCGCTGCCGGCGCGCCGCATGCCCGCCCGCTCGTGCTCGCTGCAGACGACGACGAGGTCCGCCGCCGCGGCGAGCTCCCGGTAGACCGCGACGCGGCGGGCGACCCGCGCGTCGCCCTCGCCGGGCTGCGGGACGTCGTGCAGGGTGACCGCCACGCGCCGGCCCGCGGCGAGCGCGCCGAGCGTCGCCGCCGGCGTCGGGCCGAGGAGGTCGTCGTTCACGTGCAGGTGCAGCGCCGGGGCGTCCTCCGGGCCGGGCAGGAGCGCGGCGGCGCGGCGCGCGTCGTCCGGGCCGGCGAGCGCGGCCACGACGGTCCGCGGCAGACCGGCCGAGAGCTGCAGCGCGAGCCGGGCGACCCCGTGGGTCGGGTCGCCGACGACGACGTGGTGGACGTGCGTCCCCGCGTCGCTCACAGCCCGAGCGCCTCGATCGCGGGGCCGTAGCGCCGCAGGGCGGCCGCGACGACCGGGCCGCGCCCGGCGTACCAGCCGGCCTGCTCCCGGGCGACCGCGTCGTCGTCGACCGGGGTGCCGCCGACGTCCCAGGACGGGAGCGCCGCCGCCGGGTCGAGGCCGAGGGCGTCGAGGACCTCGGGGCGGATCGGCGCGCGCACGGACGACAGCAGCGTGCGGCCGGGGTCCCGTGCAGGACCGGGAAGCCCGCAGGCCTCGAGCACCCGGCCCGCCAGGGGCACGAGGACCGCGTTGCCGGGGTGGTTGATCGTCAGCATCGCGCCCGCGCCCGCCGCCTCGACGAGGTCGCTCGCCCGGACCGCGCCGTGCTGCTCCTCCCGGCGGCGGAGCTCGTCGAGCGACCCGCGGGCGACCGCGCGGAACCCGTCCGGGCGACCGTGGCCGACCGGCCGCCGGTCCGTGCCGCGGGCGACCGCGAGGATCGTGCGGAGGTCGTGGTACGGGACGACGGGCGGGTCGCCCATCCACGGCGTGCGGACGAGCGCGCCCCACGGGTGCAAACCGGTGTGGCGGATCACCGGCACGACGACCAGGCGGGCCCGCGGCGCCCGGCCGTGGACCTGCGCCGTGCCGACGGGCAGGTCGCGCCAGTCGTCGCGGACGGGCTGGCCCACGAGCACGTCGGCCCGCGCGAGGAGTCGGTCGAGGAACGGCAGGTCGTCGCGCTCCAGCTCGTGCACCGGCGGGATCCGCACGGCGTCGAGCGACGGGTCCGAGGCCTCCAGGACGACCCGCAGCGCCTCTGCCTGGCAGTTGCCGTGGACGAGGACGAGCGGCCGCCCGCCGTCGGGCGGCGGGTCGAGCTCGTAGAATCGCCCGTAGTGGCGACGTCGGGCGGCATCTTCGACGCGCTCCAAGGCCCGGCGAATCTAGAGCACCGCCCGCCCGGCCCCCTCGGCGACCGCGCCGACGGCGCGTCGCCCGTCCGGATCGCCGCGGTCCCCGCGGCCCACCCCTACGTCCGCTCCGTGCTGCCCCCGGGCCACGTGCTGCTCGACGACCCGCCCGTCCCCGGCGCGCCCGCGGGGCGGTGGTGGCCGCCGCAGGTGCTGACGCCGGACTGGCTGCGCGGCGCGGCGGGCGGCTACGACCTGGTGCACGTGCACTTCGGGACGGAGAGCCTGGGGCCCGGCCGGCTCGAGGCCACGCTCGGGGTCGTGCGGGAGCTCGGCGTGCCGCTCGTCCACACGGTGCACGACCTGGAGCACCCGCACCTCGACGACCAGGCTCACCACCGCCGGCAGCTCGACGCGCTCGTGGAGCACGCGGACGAGCTGCTGACGCTGACGGACGCCGCCGCGGCCACGATCCTGCGGCGCTACGGCCGCGCGGCGACCGTCGTGCCGCACCCCCGGATGGCCCCGGACGCCTGGTTCGCCCGCGCCGACGCGCTGCGACGCCCCGCGCGGTCGGGCCGCGACGGCGGCCCGGTCGTCGGCGTCCACCTGCGGGGGCTGCGCGCGAACGTCCGCCCGGGCGCGTGGATCGTCGAGCTCGCCGACGCGACGGCCGCCCGCGGTGGCCGCCTGCGGCTCGTGGTGAACGACGAGGTGACGCCGGGCGGCGCGGCGCACGACGCGCTCGAGGACCTGCGCTCCCAGCTGCACGGGCTCCCCGTCGACCACGTCGTCCGCCCGCGGCCCGACGACGACGGGCTCGCGGCCGAGCTCGCAGGCCTCGACGTCTCCGTCCTCCCCTACGCCCACGGCACGCACTCGGGCTGGCTCGAGCTGTGCTGGGACCTCGGCACGCCGGTGCTCGCCCCGGCGGTCGGGGCGATCGGCGACCAGCACCGCGAGCCGTCGGCCCTCTGCACGTTCGACCCCGCGCGGCCCGGGACCGTCGCCGCGGCCCTCGACCGCCTGCTGGACGCGCCGCCCCCGCCCCCGGCCGCGGCACGCCTTGCCGCGCGACGCCGCACGACGGAGCAGAACCACCGGGCCCACGCGGCCGCGTACGCCCGCGCGCTCGGACGGGCGTAGGCGGCTCCCGGGCCGTCCGGCGCCCGCCGCGCCGTCGCGAGCCACCCGTGCGCCGTCGCAGGGACCTGCGTGCCGTCGCAGTCACCCGTGGCAGCCCGCCCCACCCGCGCGCAGCCCGCCCCACCCGCACGCCGCCCGCGTGGCGCGGCACCGCCGCCGCGCGCCACCCCGTGTCCGGACGTGGTCGTCCGCGGTCGTCCCCGGTCGCCCCGGCCCGTCCGGGCGACACCCTGTCGCTCGCCCGTGCCGAACGGATGGACGGTCCGGCTTGCCGGGCGCGACCCGAGGCGGCATGATCGTCCGGGTGACGCTCCTGGACCCGCCCGTCTCCCCGCGCCTGCCGGCGCTCCCGGCGGCCGAGCCGTTCCGTCCCCTCGCGGCGCCGACGCCGCGGATCACGGTCGCCGACGCCCTCGCCCTCCCCGTCCTGCGGCGCGGCCTGCCCGACGTCGTCTCGGGCAGCGAGCACCTCGACCGGCCGATCCGCTGGGTCCACGCCGGCGAGGTCTCGTACATGGCCTCGCAGCTGCGCGGCGGCGAGCTCCTGCTGACCACCGGCATGGGCATCGGGCGCAAGGCGGTCGACCAGCGGCGCTTCGTCGCAGGCCTCGCCGAGCTGGGCCTCGCCGCGCTCGTGATCGAGCTCGGGCCGACCTTCGCGGAGCTCCCCGGCCCGCTCGTGCAGGCCGCCCAGCAGCACGAGCTCGTCCTCGTCGCGCTGAACCGCGAGGTCCCCTTCATCACGGTGACCGAGGCGATCCACACCGAGATCGTCAACGCGCAGTACGCCCTGCTCCGGCGCGGCGACGACGTGCAGGCGACCCTGACGAAGCTCCTGCTGGACGGCCAGGGCATCCCGGAGGTCCTGCGGGCGACGGCGGAGATCGTCGGCAACCCCGTCTTCCTCGAGGACGGCGAGGGGCGCCTGCTCTACCACGCCGGCACGGCCGGGGACGACGTCGACGCGCTCGACGCGTGGAAGGCCTCGAGCCGCCCGACGGGCCGCGCCCCGTGGCGGGCCGGGCTGGCCGAGACGGTGCCGCTGGCCGGGCACGGCGGCGACGGCCGGCTCCTCGCGCTCCCCGTGGCGGGACCGCTCGACGAGATCGCGGGGGTCGCGCTGCAGCGGGCCGCCGGCATCGTCGCGCTCGCCCTCCTGCGCGCGCGGCAGGAGGAGGAGCTCGTCGCCCGGGAGCGGGGCAACTTCCTCGTCGACCTCGCCGAGGGGCGGACGACCGCCGCGCACGCCGAGCGGCAGGCCGGGTCCATCGGCTTCCGCACCGCGAGCGGGCAGCTCCTGCCGATCGCGGCCGAGACGGGCGCGCCCGCCGCCGCGGCGTCGTGGAGCCTCGTCCTGCGGGACCTCGCCGTCGAGCTCGAGTCGCACGGCCTGGCGGTCCTCGCGGGGCAGCGCGAGCGCCCCGGCCAGCTCCTCGCTCTCGTCGGCCTGCGCGACCCCGAGGGCCGGACGGGCGTGGCCGACACGGTCGCCCGTGCGCTGCGCACGGCGATCGCCCGCCGGCTCGGCGACGGCGTGACGCGCATCGCCGTCGGCGCACCGACCGCGTGGCGCGACGCCGGGCCGGCGCTGCGCCTGGCCGCGGAGACCGCCGCCAGCGCCGTGGCCCTGCCGCCGGCGGACTGGTTCGACGTGCGGTCGCTCGAGCTGCAGCGGCTGCTCTGGCGCTGGCGCGACGACCGCGAGCTGCAGGCCTTCGTCCAGCGGCGCCTGGGCCCCGTCCTCGAGCACGACCGGCGGCGCAAGCACCAGCTCCTGCCGACGCTCGAGGCGCTGTGCGCGGGCGGGTGGCGCAAGGCCGAGGCCGCACGCGCGCTGCACCTGAACCGCCAGGCGCTCTACAACCGCCTCGCGCGCGTCGAGGAGCTGCTCGACGTCGACCTCGCCGACCCGGAGCAGACCCTGACGCTGCACCTGGCCCTGCGCGCCCTGCCGCACGTGGCCGACCCGGCGCGCTGACCCGACGCCCGCGGACCCGTACATCCGCCGAGTCGGGTGTGCCGTCCGGTTCGGCCGGGACGCCGCGAGGTACGTGCCGGACTCCTCCCTCGTCGAGACAGGACACCATGACCGAGCAGCCCTTCCCGAGCCCACCCGGCCGGGACCCTGGACAGTCCGTCGCGAGCTTCCTCGAGGGCTTCGCCGCCTGGCTCGCGGGGGACGCCCGCCCGGCGATCGCGGCGCAGGCCGACCGGCTGCGCGCCGTGCCCGCGGGCCCGCGCGGCGGGGAGGAGCTCGCCCTCGTCCTGCGGCACCTCGAGACGCTCGTGCTCGAGCTCGACGCGCTCGCCCGGGCCATCGCCGCGGAGCCGCGGACCTCGGACGGGCTCGGCCTCGAGCCGCTGCTCTCCGCCGCCGCGGACCGCTGCGGCGAGACCCGCGAGCTCATGTCCCGGGCGCGGCGGCTGCTGGACGGCCCGGGCCGGCCGGCGGCCGCGCCGGAGGGGTGCGGCAGCCGCCCGGAGTGACGGGTGGGCGCCGCCGCATCCGATCGGGCGACGGCGGCGTTCACGGAGGCATGGAGCGTCGCGCGCGCACGTCGGCCACCGTCCACGGGGCGTCCCCGGCCAGGGGACCGCGGCGATGACGTCCGCCGGCGGCGACGAGCGCCCGGAGGCGGGGCCCCCGGACCCCGAGGCCCCGGTCGCGGACGATCCCGGGACCGCCCCGGAGACCCTCGCGGCGATCGAGCGCCTCCACGCGGGGATCCTGGGCGTGCAGGACGAGCTGCCGGGTCTCGTCGACGACGCCGAGGCGTCCGCCGCGGAGGGCTGAGACGACCGGCGCGACGCCGCGGGGCCCCGTGGGTGCGGCGCCCCGTCGCCCGACCCCTAGGCTCGACGGACCCACCCCGAGGAGCACCCATGAGCACGAGCACGCAGAGCGCCCCCGCAACGCAGGACGTCGACCTCGGACGCGTCGGGCTGTGGTCCGGCGGCCTCGGCGGCCTCGAGCTCGGCCGGCTGCGGGAGGTCGCGGCGGAGATCGAGGAGCTCGGGTTCGGCACGCTGTGGTGGGGCGAGGCGCCCGGCTCCCGCGAGACGCTGACGCAGGCGCTCGTGCTGCTCGGGGCGACGGAGCGGCTCGTCGCCGCCACCGGCATCGCCAACCTCTACATGCGCGACGCCGCCGCCACGGTCGCCGGCGCGCGGACGGTCGCCGCGCTGCACCCCGGCCGCTTCGTCCTCGGGCTCGGCGTGAGCCACGCACCGCTCGTCGAGGGGATGCTGCGCAAGGACTACGGCAAGCCGCTGGCGACGATGCGCGCGTACCTCGACGCGATGGACGGTGCGCCCCGCGGGACCCCTGAGTCCCGCGAGCCCGGCCCGCCCGTCCTCCTCGCCGCGCTCGGACCGAAGATGCTCGAGCTCGCCCGGGACCGCACCCAGGGCGCCCACCCCTACCTCGTCACGGTCGAGCACACGGCCCAGGCCCGCGAGGCGCTGGGTCCCGACCGGCTCCTCGCCGTGGAGCAGGGCGCCGTCCTGACCACGGACCGCGCCGACGGCCTGCGTCGTGCCCGCATCCACCTCGAGATGTACAAGGTCCTGCCGAACTACCGCAACAACTGGCTGCGCCTGGGCTACACCGAGGAGGAGACGACGGGGGACCTCGCCGACCGGCTCGTCGACGCGCTCGTGGTCATCGGCGACGAGGACGCGATCGCCGCGCGGGTGGCCGAGCACCACGCCGCCGGGGCCGACCACGTGTGCCTCCAGGTGCTCGGCGAGAAGAACGGCGACCCCGCGCTGGACGACGTCCGCCGGCTCGGGCCCCTGACGCGCTGAGGCCGTTGCCGGAGGCCCCGGCGTCGCCTACGATGTGCGGGCCGTGCGTCCCCCCGTCCGCACCCCCGAGCCGCGCCTCCCAGCCCCCTCCGGGGCACGGTGAGCGACGGACGGGCGGGCACCGGGGGCCGAGGTCCCGGCCTGCCCGACCTCGGGGCCGCCGGGCTGTCCCGCGGCGAGGTCGACGTCGCGCTGCACCCCGTCCGCACCGCGGAGCACGCCGCGGGCCTCGTCGCCACCCTCGGGCGCATCCGGGGCGTCGCCGGCGTCGCGACGACCGCCCACGACGGCGCGCGGCTGCGGCTCGTCGTGGACCTCGCCCGCCCGGTGCCCCTGGGCTCCGAGCTGCGGCGGGCCCTGCACCGCCATCTCGTCTCCTGCACCTACGACGCCGGCGGGTTCGTCGTCGCGCTCACGCCGACGGCGGGGCGCGCGCCCGCGGGCGCGCCGGCCGCCCCGCGGAGCCCGGCGCTCGTGACCCCGGACGCGCTGGCGGCCGCGACCCGGGTGCCGCGGCCGCGCTCC
>WLOB01000260.1 GCA_009699505.1 Actinomycetota bacterium
CGTCCGGCGGGCGCGACACCTGACGCGCCGCACCCCGACGTCCGGGGGCGGCGCGCACCTCGCCGTCAGCGGCTGGCGTCGCCCGTGGTCGAGCCGCTCCCGGCCGCCAGGCGGATGCGACCGACCTGCGCGGCGGTCTCCGGCGAGCTGTAGGACCGGTCGTCCGCGGCGAACTCGAGCGCGCCGCCCGTCCGCGGGTCGTCCGCGGTGCGCGGCACGTCGAAGAGGAACGACGCCCGGGCTGTGGCGCCGGGCTGCAGCGGGAACGCGTCCGTGTTGAGGTAGTACCCGTTGCGGGTGTCCGCGCTGTAGCGGCGGCCGTTGATGACGAGGTCGGGCCGCAGGCCGGTCAGCGGTGCGTCCGACGTGTTCTCGATCTTGACCCGGACGGCGACGAACGCGCCCTGGGCCCGGACGCGCTGGGTGGTCCCGAAGCGCCGCGAGGTGAGGGTCCGGCCGATCTTCTGGTCCAGGGACCCGACCGTCGCGAGCGGGAGCTTCAGCGGGCCCTTCGCGTCCACGACGGTCACCGTCTGCTGCTGGTCCAGGCACGTCCCGGTCTTGCCCGTGCCGCCGTCGGGGTCGATGCCGAGCTTCGTGCACGGCGTGTCCTCGGGGGGCAGCTGCACCTGGTCGGCCGGGGTGCCGAGCGACCCGACGATGCGGCTGACCCGCTCGAACTCCGCGGGGTCCGAGCCGATGCCGCGCAGGACGACGTTCTTGACGACCTTCTCGGCACCCGAGGAGACGCTGACCTCGCGGCGCCGGTCGAAGCTCTCCTTCGTGCTCGACACCGTGATGAGGAAGCTGCCGTACCGCTGACGGATCTTGGAGGCGTCCATCCCCTCCGTTGCGAGGCTGAGCGTCTCGGTCCCCAGGCCCGAGGCCCCGCTGGTCTGCAGGTCGACCCCGGCGAGCTCCTTGAAGCGCGCCTGGACGTCCTGGACGGTGAACGTGGCGAACTCGTCGCCGCCCCCGTCGCCACCGTCGCCGCCCCCGTCGCCGCCGCCGCAGCCGGCGAACGCGACGGCGCTCATCGTCGCGACGATCGAGGCCTTCAGCAGGTGGTGCTTCACGGGGGACGCTCCTGGGTTCGCGACCCGCCGGATCGGCGGGTCCGTCCCCGGGAACGGTAGATGGGCCGGGCCCCGCGATCGTGAGAAACCCTTGAGACCGGCCTGAGGTCCGGCCCGCGTCGTCAGTCCAGGCTGATCATGACGTGCTTGATGCGGGTGTAGTCCTCGAGCGAGTACACCGACAGGTCCTTGCCGTGGCCGGAGTCGCCGAAGCCGCCGTGGGGCATCTCGGAGAGGTACGGCATGTGGTCGTTGACCCACACGCAGCCGAAGTGCAGCTCGCGCGAGAACCGCATCGCGGCGCCCACGTCGCGGGTCCAGACGGACGAGGCGAGGCCGTAGACCGTGTCGTTGGCCCAGGTCAGCGCCTCGTCGGCGTCCGCGGCCCGCTGCACGGTGACGACGGGCCCGAAGACCTCCTTCTGCACGATCTCGCTGTCCTGCGCGGGGCCCGCGATCAACGTCGGCGCGACGAAGAAGCCGCGCTCCCCGACCCGGCCGCCGCCCGTCAGGACCTGCGCGCCGGCGTCGGCGGCGCGGTCGACGAAGCCGAGCACCTTGTCGCGCTGCGCGGCCGAGATCACCGGGCCCAGCTCGACGTCGTCCGGGCCGGGACCCCCGTCCGTGCCGCCGGGCTCGCCCACGACGACGCCCTCGAACGCGGCGACGAGCGCCTCGACGAGGCGGTCGTGGATCCCGGGGGTGGCGATCACGCGGCAGCCCGCGGTGCAGTCCTGCCCGGCGTTGTAGAGGCCCCCGACCTTGATGCCCTCGACGACCGCGTCGAGGTCGGCGTCGTCCAGCACGACGACCGGGGCCTTGCCACCGAGCTCGAGGTGCGTGATGGCGAGCCGCTCGCCGGCCGCGGCCGCGATCCGCCGGCCCGTCGCCACCGACCCGGTCAGCGAGACGAGACGCACGCGCCGGTCGTCGACGATCCCGGAGCCGACGGGCACGCCGTGGCCCGTGACGACGTTCAGGACGCCCGGGGGCAGGACCTCACGGGCGATCTCGGCCAGCCGCACGGTGGTCAGCGGCGTGAGCTCCGACGGCTTGAGGACGATCGTGTTGCCGCCGGCCAGCGCCGGCCCGATCTTCCACATCGCCATCGCGAGCGGGTAGTTCCACGGGGTGATCTGCCCGACGACGCCGAGCGGCTCGCGGCGGATCAGCGACGTGTGGTCCGGGGAGTACTCGCCCGCGGCCTGCCCGTTCAGGGTGCGCGCGGCGCCGGCGAAGAAGCGCAGGTGGTCCGAGCAGCTCTGCACCTCCTCGAGCGCGGCGCCGCGCGGCTTGCCGGCGTCGCGGGACTCGAGGTCGGCGAGCTCGCCCTCGTGGGCGTCGAGCGCGTCGGCGAGCGCGAGCATCGCGGTCGCGCGGTCCTTCGGCGTGGTGCGGCCCCAGTCCCGGGCGGCCGCGGAGGCGGCGTCGACGGCGCGCAGGACGTCGGCCGGCCCGCCGAGCGGCGCGCGTGCGACGACCTCCTCCGTCGCCGGGTCCAGGACGTCCTCGAGCTCGCCCGTGGTCGCGTCGACGATCTCGCCGCCGACGACGTTCTTCAGGGTGGGGACCTCGGTGGTGCTCATGCGGGGATCCTCGGGGGTCGGTCGGTGGGCGGCGGCGCCGCCCGGCTCAGGCCGCGGCGCGGCTCGCGTCGAGCGCCTGCTGCACGGCGGGCACGAGGATCTTCCCGCCCGCGACGTTCACGCCGGCCTGCAGGCCCGGGTCGGCGGCCAGCGCCGCGTCGATCCCGCGGTCCGCCAGCGCCCGGACGTACGGCAGGGTCGCGTTCGTCAGCGCACGCGTGGAGGTGTTCGGCACGCCGCCGGGCATGTTCGCCACGCAGTAGTGCAGGACGTCGTCGACGACGTAGGTCGGGTCGCCGTGCGTCGTGGGCGTGGAGGTCTCCGCGCAGCCGCCCTGGTCGATGGCGACGTCGACGATGACCGCCCTGGGGCGCATCGCGCCGAGCATCTCGCGGGTGATCAGCTTCGGCGCGGCGGCGCCGGCGACGAGGACCGCGCCGATGACGACGTCGGCGTGGGAGACCTCCTCGCGGAGCGTCAAGGGGTCGCTCATGAGGACACGCGCGCGGCCGTCGAAGAGCAGCTCGAGCTCGGTCAGGCGGGCGATCGAGCGCTCGAGGATCGTGACCTCGGCGCCCATCCCGACGGCGACGCGCGCGGCGTTGGTGCCGACGACGCCGCCGCCGATGACCACGACGCGGGCCGGCGCGACGCCGGGGACGCCACCGATCAGCACGCCGCGGCCGCCGAACGGGTCCTGCAGGAAGTACGCGCCGGCCTGCGCGGCCAGGCGACCGGCGACCTCGCTCATCGGGGCCAGCAGCGGCAGGCCGGGGCGGGCGGGATCCCCTCCCGTCACCGTCTCGTAGGCGATGGCGGTGGTGCCGGACGCGACGAGCGCGTCGGTGAGGGCCGGGTCGGCGGCGAGGTGCAGGTACGTGAAGAGCGTGGCGTCGGGGTTCAGCGACGCGTACTCCGACGCGATCGGCTCCTTGACCTTCAGGAGCAGCTCGGCCGCGGACCAGACGCCCGCGGCGTCCTCGACGATGCGGGCGCCGGCGCCGACGTAGGCCTGGTCGGTGAACCCGGAGCCCAGGCCGGCGCCGGCCTGCACGAGCACGTCGTGGCCCGTGTCGGCGAGCTCGTGGGCGCCCGCCGGGGTGAGCGCGACGCGCTTCTCCGCGGGCTTGATCTCGGTGACGACCCCGACGCGCATCAGCGGGACCCCTCGTTCGTGGCGGTCAGGCCCATGTGCTCGCCGGCGGCGGTCAGGACGACGCGCAGCGCGGCGACGATCTCGTCGAGCAGCGCGGCGTCGCTGATGAGCGGCGGGGCGATCTGCAGGACGCTGTCGCCGCGGTCGTCGGCGCGGGCGACGATCCCGGCCTCGCGCAGGGCGTGGGGCAGGAAGCCGCGCAGCAGGTCGTCGCGCTGGGCCTGGTCGAACGTGGCGTCGTCGGCGTCCGCGACGAGCTCGACGGCCCAGAAGAAGCCCCTGCCGCGGACGTCGCCGACGATCGGCAGGTCCAGCAGGGTCTCCATCGCGGCCCGCAGGTGCGGCTCGAGCGCCCGGACGTTCTCGAGCACGCCGTCGCGCTCGAAGATCTCGATGTTCTTCAGCGCCGCGGCCGCCATGACGGGGTGCCCGCCGAAGGTGATGCCGTGGCGCAGCACGATCGACGGGTCGAAGAGCGCCTCGGCGACCCGGTCGCCCACGAAGACCGCGCCGCCGGGGACGTAGGCGGAGGTGATGCCCTTCGCGGTGGTGACCATGTCCGGGACGACGTCCTCGTGCTCGATGCCGAGCCAGTTGCCCATCCGCCCGAAGCCGCAGATGACGGAGTCGGCGACGAGCAGGATGCCGTGCTCGTCGCAGATCTCGCGCAGGCCCTTCCAGTAGCCCGCGGGCGGGGTGAGGCAGCCGCCGGCGTTCTGGACGGGCTCCGCGATCAGCACCGCGACCTCGTCGGCGCCCGCGGCGGCGATCGCCTCGCGCACCTCGTCGAGCAGCCGGGCGCAGAAGGTCGCCTCGTCCGCCCCGTCGGCGTTCCGGAACGCGTTCGTGTTGCTGACGTGCGTGACGTCGATGGGCGGCACGCCGAAGCCGTCCTTGTAGCCCGGCACGCCCGTGAACGCGAGGGCCCCGAGGGTCACCCCGTGGTAGGCGTTCCTGCGGGCGATCGCCTTGCGGCGCTGCGGGCGGCCCGTCGAGCGGAAGTACTCCAGCGCGATCTTCCACATCGACTCGACGGCCTCGGAGCCGCCGTTCGTGAAGAAGACGTGGTTCAGGTCGCCCGGCGCGCGCTGCGCCAGCGCCTCGGCCAGGCGGATGGACGCGGGGTGCGCGGTGTTCCAGTTCGTGTTGAACGGCAGCGTCGCGAGCTGCTGCCCGATCGCGGCGGTGAACTCCTCGCCGTAGGAGTAGCCGATCTGCGCGCAGTAGAGGCTCGACAGCGCGTCGACGTGCCGCCGGCCCGTCGTGTCGAAGACGTACGGGCCCTCGCCGCGCTCGAGCACGAGCAGCTCGTCGCGGGCGGCACCGGCCGTCGCGGGCCCGGGCTCGCCGACGGCGGGGTCCGGGGTCGCGGTCCCGTACGCGGCGGCCTGCTTCGTGAAGTGCAGGAGCAGGTGCTCGCGGGCCGCGCGCTGCAGGTCGTCGTGGCTCGTGGCCGTCGGGGTGGTGCTGGTGCTGGCCATCGGGGCGACTCCTGGTGCGGGGGGCGTCCCTGGAGCCTGACCCCGGGCCCCGCCCGGGTCATGGAGCAGCCCGTCGACACCTCCCCGGCGGCGGCGGACGATCTGTCGCCGCTCAGTGCATCTCGAGCGGCGCGCCGCCCGGCCCGCCGCGGCGCCGCAGGACGTCCGCGTCGAGGATCTGGGCGATCAGCCCGCGGGCGCCGCCGTCGGCGTCGCGGACCGCGGAGGCCCGCACGTGTACGGCGATCGACCGGCCGTCGGCGTGCAGGAGCCGCACCTGCAGCGCGTAGCGGTCCCGGCGGCCCGCGAGCAGGTCGTCGACGAGCGCCTGCTCGCCCGGGCGGTCGTCGGGGTGGGTGATCTCGCGGACGTGGCGACCCGCCAGGGACGCCTCGTCCCGGCCGAGCAGCTCGCGCAGGGCGTGGTTGACCCGCAGCCACTGCCCCGTCGGCGAGAGCAGCGCCTGGCAGATCGGCGAGTGCTCGAAGGTCAGCTCGAAGACCTCCTGCAGCTCCGAGAGCAGCATCTGGTCGCGCCGGCGCTCCGTGACGTCGCGGGTGACGACCGTGCCGCCGACGACGAGCGCCCCGGCCAGCACGGGGCTGCAGGTCGACTCGTAGAGCGCCTCCCCGTCCCCGCCGTCGACGTCGACGACCGTCGTCTCGCCGGCGAGCGCGGAGGGCAGCACCGCGCGCAGGGCGTCCCAGCGCTCCGCGGCCAGCACCCGGTCGACGGGCAGGCCGATGGTCCGCTCGGGCGCCCGGCCGGCCTCCTCGTGCGCCAGCCCGGTGATCGCGCGCACCCGCAGGTCCGCGTCGAAGACGACGATGGAGACGTCCGTCATCGACTGCAGGGCGATGGCCATGACGTCCGCCGGGGGGCTCGTGGCGACGTCCGCGGGACCCGGGTCGTGCCCGGCGTCCGGCGGCGGGTCGGGCGCCGGCGCGGAGCGCGGCCGC
>WLOB01000261.1 GCA_009699505.1 Actinomycetota bacterium
CACGCCGAGGGCGACATCGACATCGAGGACCTGATCGCCGACCAGCAGATGGTCATCACGATCACGCAGTCCGGCTACATCAAGTCCCTGCCGCTGGCGACCTACCGCCAGCAGCAGCGCGGCGGCCGTGGGGTCACCGGCATGGACATGAAGGACGGCGACTACATCGAGCACCTCTTCGTGTGCTCGAGCCACGACTACCTGCTGTTCTTCTCCAACCGCGGCAAGGTCTACCGCTCCAAGGTCTACGAGCTGCCGGAGGCGTCCCGCACCGCGAAGGGCCGCTACCTCGGCAACGTCCTGCCGCTGCGCGAGGGCGAGCGGATCCAGTCCGTGCTCTCGACGCGCGACTTCACCGAGACCGAGTTCCTGATCTTCGCCACGCGCTCCGGCACCGTGAAGAAGACGGAGCTGCAGCAGTACAACACGCCGATCAAGGCCGACGGCATCATCGCGATCAAGATCCGCGACGACGACGAGCTGATCTCCGTCCGCGGCGTCGACCCGGGCGACGAGGTCGTGATGATCTCGAAGGCCGGCCTGACCGTCCGCTTCTCCGAGGACGACGCGCGCTCCATGGGCCGCGACACCTCGGGCGTCCGCGGCATGGACGTCGGCGACAGCGAGGTCATCGCGATGGACGTCGCCCGCGACGACTACGACCTGCTCGTCATCACGGAGAACGGCTTCGGCAAGCGGACGCTGATCCGCGAGTACCGCAAGACCTCGCGCGGGGCCAAGGGCGTCAAGACGATCCAGGCGACGGAGTCCAAGGGCGGCCTGGCCGGCGCGCTCGTCGTGCGCGAGCACGAGGGCCTGGTCTTCATCAGCGAGGGCGGCATGGTCCAGCGGACCGCCGCGCGCGGCATCAACCGCTACGGCCGCAACTCGCAGGGCGTCAAGGTCATGAACATGAAGGACGACGACCGCGTCAGCGCGATCGCCCGCATCCTCGAGGACGAGACGACCGACGTGGTCGAGGAGCTCGTCGACGCGGACGGCAACGCGCTGATCAGCGGCGGCCCGGTCGACCTGTCGGCCGCGGACGCGCCGGCGCCCGTCGCCGACGTGGCCGACGACGTCGTCGTCGACCAGGGCTCGGACGAGGCGCCCGAGGACGCCGCGGACGACACGCCCGGCACGGTGAACACCGACGAGGACGAGGACGTCCCCGACGGCGAGTAGCCCGCAGGCGCGGGCGGCGGGTCCGCGCGGGTGGTGACGAGGGGGCGCGGCCGACGGTCGCGCCCCCTCCGTCGTTCCGGAGGTCCGCCGGAGGCCTCCGAGGACCGTCCCGAGGTGCCGTCAGCCGGGACTCCGCGTCCCGCTTGATCCGTGCGGATTCGAACCCGCTGGACGAGTGAGGGACGGCGATCCGGTTGTCGTTCGACCTGCGGGAATCGTCCTGCTAGGTTCGAGGAACTGCACCAGAGAAAGGAGGTGGTCCGAATCTACGACAGTAATTCCGGGACTCAGGAGGTGGCCGTCGTCTGACGACGGTCATCCGGGAGGTCAGAGGCGCTGAACGCGTCCCTGCCGACCGAGGGTCTGCCCTGGTCCCAGCGGATACGCACCCGTGTTACTGGCACGGTGGGAGCGGAACCTCGGGTCGGGATCACCCCCGGCACACTCAGCGCGGCGTCCTTCGGGGCGCCGCGCGTCGTTGTGGGTGCCCGGTGCGGGCCCCGTCACGGGCGTCCCGGGCCGAACCGGGTCGGACTGCGGCAGGGCGCACGCCATCCGCCGCCGTGCGTCGTCGACGGGAGTTCTGCCCCGGCCGTTCAGGGCGACGTTCCGGGCGACGAGCCCCCGCGATCCCCGGCGGACCCGCGACCTCGCGCGTGTGTCGCGCCCGACCCGGCGCCCACGACCACCTCTATGCCGCGCCGTGATCCGCGACGGTGCCGGGCGACCGGTTACCGGCCGGCGCGCGGCCGTCAAACGCGCTGATCAGCCCTGCGACGCGTCCTGTCGCGGCCCACGACCACCTCTTCGTCGCGGGTCACGCCGCCCCGTGATCCGCGACGGTGCCGGACGACCAGTTACCGGCCGGCGCGCGGCCGTCGAACGCGGTGCTCAGCCCTGCGGCGCGTCCTGTCGCGGGCCACGCCGCCCCGTGATCCGCGACGGTGCCGGTCGGCGAGCTACCGGCCGGCGCGCGGCCGTCGAACGCGGTGCTCAGCCCTGCGACGCGTCCTGTCGCGGTTCACGCCGCACTCTGCAGCCAGGCGTCCCAGCTCGGCGGTATTCGCGGGCAGGCGACCTGGATGAAGACGGACGGGTGCGGGGGGCGCGGCGTGGTCCGCGGGAACATGCGCGCCTGGTGCGGGAGGCGGTCGGCCTTGCGGCGGTTGCACGACGAGCAGCAGGCGACGATGTTCTCCCACTCGGACGAGCCGCCCTTGGAGCGCGGGATGACGTGGTCGACGGTGAGGTCGCGGTGGTCGCCGCAGTACTGGCAGGTCCAGTCGTCGCGGGCGAAGACGGCGCGGCGGGTCAGGCGCCGGCGGCTGCGGCGCGGCACCGGGGCGTAGGTGCGCAGGCGGATGATGGCCGGGCGGGGCATCGCGGTGTGCTCCGCGTGCAGCTCCCCCTCGCCGTTCTCGATGACCTCGGCCTTCTCCTTCAGCAGGAGCACGGCGGCGCGCTTGATGCCGCAGACGTGTATCGGCTCGTACGTCGCGTTCAGGACGAGGACGTGCGAGCTCGGCGCGGTCGCCGGTGCGGCGGAGACGACCGTCTCGGCGGTCGTCGCGGGCGCGGCGGCCTTGGCGGGCGCGGCGGCCTTGGCGGGGCCGGCCTTCGTCCCCGGCCGGCGTTGGCGCGCAGTGGCGTGTCCACCACCCCTGGGCTGGACCGGAGGAGATCCGGCGCCGCGGGGCGGCAGGGTCACGACGGTGGCTGAGGGCTCTCCCGTGTGCAACACCCGCACTCCGGCCATCGAGAATACTCGCCGGCCTCCGGATGTCCACCCACTTCACCGGCGGATCACGCGGGTTCGTGCCCCGCGGCGGGCCGGCGTCCTGCTCAGGACTCCTCGACGCCCTCGCGCGGCTCCGCGCCGATCCCGTCGATCGTCCCGTCGGTGGTGATCGACCCGGTGCGCAGCGCGCGGGCCAGGGCGTCCTCCTCCTCGGGCGCGAGGCGGTGCTCCGGCTTGCCGCGGCTGATCCGCCGGATGTAGAGGCGGGCCTGGTCGCGGTGGTGGATCGACGTCATCACGAAGCCGTCGCCGCGGACGTCGAGCAGCGCGAGGGAGCACGACTGCTGACCCGACTGCTCGCCGTAGGCGTCGTAGCGGACGAGGCCGTGCCGGGAGAAGACGTTCAGGAGCGCGCCCTCGATGCCGCCCATCCGCTCCGCGAGGCGGGCGGACGTCGTGCGCCACTCCGCCGTCTCGAGGGTGACGAGCCGGCTGAGCGTCGCGGCGTGGGCGACGAGGTCGTCCGCGCCGTGGTCGCCGAGGACCGCCACCTGGTCGCGGCGCAGCCGCCGGACCCGCAGCGACAGCACCACGAGCCAGATCAGGGCCAGGAGCGCGAGCCCTGCGCCGACCGCGGCGAGCAGGTGGAACGTCTCGTCGTTCCCGGCCACCGGGTCAGCTCCCGATCGTCACGGTGTAGGTCGCCTCGTTGTTGTCGAGGTTCTCCTCGCCGGGGACGCCGCCGACCGTGATCTTCAGCTCGCCGCTCTGGCCGGCGCGGACGCCCGAGGGCAGCTCGAGCTCCACGGTGGCGGTGTCGCCCTGGGTGATCGACGCGACCGACTTCTTCGTCGACACGGCGCGCCCGCCGGAGGGCGTGAACGTCGCGCCGACCTCGAGGTTCGTCTCGTCGGCCTGGCCGCTGTTCTGCACGGAGACCGAGATCGCGTTGCCAGTGACGTCGGCGGGCGTGCCGGGCGTCAGCGCGGTGTCCCCGAAGGAGACGCCGGCGAGGTTCGTGCCGTGGGTGACGTTCGGGTCGCTGGGCGTCTCGGACGAGCGGTCGCGGACGGGGCCGGAGGAGCTGCCGGACGAGGAGCCCGAGCCGCCCCCGCCGCCGCCGAGGGCCGCGGCCACGGTGACCGGATCGAGGACGGTGACGTCCGTGATCGTCCGCGGCGCGCTGACGTCGGCGCCGCTGACGTCCTTGTCGGCCAGGGCCTCGTCGATCAGCGGCTTCGTGCGCTGGAGGACCACGACGTCGGAGGCGAGGAACGCCCCGAGCTGTCCGGCGATCTGCCGGACGGCCGCGTCGGCGGTGCCCTCGTCGGCCTTCGCGGCCGGGACCTGCTCCGCGATGACGCGGATCGCCTCGGCGCGGAGGTTCATCGCCAGCTCGAGGTCGCGCTGGGCGGCCTTGCCGTTGTCGTCGCCCGGCTCGCTGAAGCTCTTGGCGGTCTGCGCCTGCTCCTCTGCGAGGCCGCGCAGGCGGTTCAGGGCGGACTGGATGGTCGTCGCGTCCTCGCCGGAGGACAGCGCCTGGAACATCGGCTCGGCGACCTCGGTGCTCGACTCCTGCAGCACCGACGTCACGTCGCGCGAGTAGTCCTTCAGCGCGGACGTGCGCCCGGACTTCACGCAGGAGTTGATCGCGAAGACCAGGAGGATGAGGACGACGACGATGACGCCCAGCGCCACGAGCTGCCGCGTGCGGGCGGTCTGCGGGTCGATCCCGCCCGGGCCGGCGGGGCGTCGTCCGCCGCCGCCCCCGCCGCCTGCGGCGCTCCGGACGAACCCCGCGAGTCCGCCCGGGCGCTCGCCACCGCGCCGAGGGGCATCGGCGACGTGGGTGGGCTCATCGAAGTCGTCGTCGTCGAAGAACGACACGGGGTGCTCCTGGGGAAGGTGGGAGGGATGCGTGCGGGCGGGTCCCGAGGGACGCTACCGACGGTCTTGCCTGCCGTTTCGTCCTGTGGACGGCGAGTCCTTCTTTTCGGGAACACCTGCAAACGGGCCGGGCTGCGGACCGCCGGCAGGGGTCGCGCCAACGCGCCCGGGCGGCGCCCCGGATCGCGTCGCGCTTTGGAGGAGTGTCCCGCACGGGGGCGAAGACGGCGCCGTGCGCACGGGAACCGCAGCCGCCCCCGGAACGGACGGCCCCTCTCACTCCGCGGCCGCGCCCGTCACCCCGCCGGTGATGGACGACGCGGCCCCGACCGCCGCGCGGCTGCGGCCGCTCGCCGGCGGCGACCGCCGGCCCGGGGACGTCGTGCTCGGGCGCTACGCGCTCGTCCGCATCCTCGGGCGCGGGGGCGCGGGGACCGTGTGGATGGCCGAGGACCGCAACCTCGGGCGCCTCGTCGCGCTGAAGTGCCTGCCGAACGACGGCGGAGACCGCGCGCTCGGCGAGGGCCGGGCCGCCGCCCGCCTGGGGCACCCGACCGTGGTGACCACCTACGGGCTCGCGAGCGCCGAGGGCTGCACCTGGCTCGTCACGGAGTTCGTCGCCGGCGACACGCTGCGCCGCACGATCCGCGACGACACCCACACCGACGACGAGCTGCTGCAGATCGGCGTCGCGCTCTGCGTCGCCCTGCGTCACGCGCACGACCACGGGATCGTCCACCGCGACGTCACGCCCCGGAACGTCCTCGTCCCGGCGGACGCGTTCGCGCGCGTCGACCGCCGCGACGGCGGCCGTGCCACGACCTCCCACCCGCACGTGCCGCCCGCGAAGCTCGCGGACTTCGGGATCGCCCGGCCGACGGAGCTCGAGGAGGAGACCCGGAAGGGCCGCATCGTCGGCACCCTCTCCTACATGGCGCCCGAGCGCCTCACGGGCGGCCAGGGCGACGAGTCCGGCGACCTCTGGGCGCTCGGCGTGATCCTGCACGAGGCCTTCGTCGGCGAGCACCCCGCCGGCAGGCCGGAGCGGGCCGACGCGCTCGTGCGCTCCCACGCGCACATCCCGTCGCTGCGCCCGCGCCGGCCCGACCTGCCCGACGTCGTCCTCGACGCGATCGACCGCGCCGTCGCGGAGGACCCGGGCTCGCGCGGGTCCGTGCTCGACCTGGAGCGCGCGCTGCGCAGCGGGCTCGCGTCCCGCGACGTCGCGCTCTCCCCCGTCCTGCGGGAGCAGTCCACGCGCGACGCCGTCGCCGTGCAGCCGCCGGAGCCGTGGTGGCGCCGGGCGCTCGCCGGCCCCGGTCCCGCGCCCCGGTCGCCGCTCGTCGGTCGCGAGACCGCGATCGGGCGCCTCCGCCGGGCCGCGGCGGCCCCCGCGCCCGCGGCGCACGGGATCGCGCGGTCCGCCGGCGG
>WLOB01000262.1 GCA_009699505.1 Actinomycetota bacterium
CCGGCTCGGCTGCGGGTCGCCGCGACCCTCTCACGCCGCCGGGGGCCCGTCCACGCCCGGTCGGGCGAGCGCCGTCCGGTCAGGAGGCGTAGAGGTCCTGGAGAGTGTCGCGCAGCACGTTCTTCTGGATCTTCCCCGTGGCGGTGCGGGGCATCTCCTCGACGATGACGGCCCGCTTGGGGCGCTTGAAGCCCGCCAGCCGGCCGGCCGCGGCGTCCAGCACGTCCTGCTCCGTCAGCCCGGAGCCCGGCTCGATCACCACCACGGCCGTGATCGCCTCGGTCCAGCGCTCGTGCGGCAGGCCGATCGCGACGACGTCCTGGATTCGCGGCTCGGCCTCGTAGAGCGCCTTCTCGACCTCGATCGACGCGACGTTCTCGCCGCCGGTCTTGATGACGTCCTTCCTCCGGTCCTCGAACCACAGCAGCCCGTCGGCGTCGAGGTGGCCGACGTCACCGGAGTGGAACCAGCCGCCGGCGAACGCCGCGGTCGTCGCGGCCTCGTCGCGGAGGTAGCCCTCCATCGCGTGCGGGCCGCGGTAGACGATCTCGCCGCTCTCGCCCCGGGGCAGCAGCGTCCCGTCGCCGTCCATGATCGCGACCTGGACGTTGTGCACCGCCGTGCCGACGGACCCGGGGTGCGAGAGCTGGTGCTCGGGGCGGAAGATCGTGGTCAGCGGATTCATCTCGGTCTGCCCGAAGCCCAGCGCGAAGTCGCAACCCAGCACCTCCATCGCCCGCTCGAGGTCGGTGTCGGGCATCGGCGCCATCGCGTAGAGCGCCAGCCGCAGGCTCGAGAGGTCGCGGGTGCCGACGTCGGGGTGCTCCAGGAGCGCCCGGTACATCATCGGCAGGCCGAAGATCTGGGTGATGCCCTCGCGCTCGATCGTCTGCAGCAGCACGCCGGGGTCGAAGGCGCGCAGCAGGTGCGTCGTCCCGCCCATGTGGATCAGGCCCGACGTGAAGCCGTTGAGCTGGGCGGTGTGGAACAGCGGCATCATCGCCACCGCCCGGTCGTCGTGGTCCAGCCGCAGGACCAGCGGGGCGCTCAGCGACTCGACGTAGACGGCGAGGTGGCTGCTGACGACGCCCTTGGGCGCCGAGGTCGTCCCGCTGGTGTAGAGGTAGGTCAGCGCGTCGCGGTCCTCGACGTAGGCCTCCGGCTCGGCGGCGGAGGCGCCGGCGACGAAGGCGTCGAGAGCGTGGTGGTCCGGGGCGCCGGCGGGCTCCCACGGCTCGCCGGTCCCGGGGGCGACGACGATCTCGCCGATCGCGTCCAGGCCGTCGACGGCCCCGTGCACCAGGGGCAGCAGCTGGGACTCGACGACCACGCCGCGGGCCCGGGAGTGCTGCAGCGCGTACCCGAGCTCCGGGGCCTTCCAGCCGAGGTTGGCGGGGACGCAGACGACCCCGAGCTTCGCGCACGCGTAGTAGGTGACCAGGAACTCGAGGCTGTTGCCCGAGACGAGGCCGAGGACGTCGCCGCGGGCGTACCCGGCCTGCGCCAGGGCGTTGGCCAGGCGGTTGGTCGCCGCGTTCAGCTCCGCGTAGGTGCACCGGCGCTCGCCGGCGACGACGGCGAGCTTCTCCGGGCCCCTCCAGGCCGTGCGGGTGAGCATGTCGCCGACGTTCAGGCGGCCGACGAGGTTCGTGGTGAGGTCGTCCATGTCGCTCCTGCTGCAGCGGTCCGCCGGGCGCCGCGGCGCGCGCGACCCCTAGGTCGGCGCGACGACTCCCGGCCACCGTGCGGGTGGGGTGGAGGATCGACGCTACCGCCGCGACGCGCGCCCGGGTGAACCGCTGCCGGCGGGCGGCGGGCGATCGGCGGGGCGACCCGACCCGGCCGGGCGCCGCCGGGACCCCGGCGGCGAAATCGGGACGCCCGGTCCCGCGTGGCGGCCGTCGAGCACCCCGATGAACGCCTCGACCGCCGGGGTGCGGTGGCGGTCCCGGCGGATCGCCACGGCGGTGCGGTGCAGGAGCGGGGCGCCACCGAGGGGCACCTCGGCCACCGCCGGCCCGGGGGCCCGCGCGTCCGAGGTGGGCAGCACGCCGACGGCGAGGCCGTGGGCCACCAGCGCGCGGGCGCGCTGGGCGTCGGCGGTCTCGAACGCGACCCGGAGCTGCATCCCCTCGAGAGCGGCGCGATCGTCCATCTGGCGGCGGATGGTCGCCCCGCGCCGGAAGCCGACGATGCGCTCGCCGTCGAGGTCGGAGAACGGGACCGCGGAGCGATCGGCGAAGCGATGTGTCGGCGCCGCGATGACGACGAGCGGTTCGCTGGCGACGATGCGGGCCTCGATCGTCGCCGGCGGGGACGGGACGCCGTCGGCGATCAGCGCGACGTCGAGCTCGTTGGCCGCGAGCATCTGCAGCAGGTCGACGCTCAGCTCTTCCCGGACGTCGAGCTCGACGGAGGGGTACGCCGCGTGGAAGTCGGCGAGGGTCGCGGCGACGTCGACCGCGCCGGGCGTCCGGGTGACACCGAGGACGATCCGGCCGGCGCGGACCCCGCGCAGCGCCTCGAGCTCGCTCTGCGTGTCCTCGACGACCCGGAGCGCGTGCCGGGCTCCGGCGACGAGCGTCTCGCCGGCGGCGGTCAGCGTGACGCTGCGCGTCGTCCGCTCGACCAGCTTCAAGCCGACCTCGGTCTCCAGTCGACTGATCTGCTGGGAGAGGGCGGGCTGCGCGATACCGACACGGCGGGCCGCGCGCGTGAAGTGCCGCTCCTCCGCCAGCATCACGAGATAGCGGAGCTGGCGCAGTTCCATCGGCGGAGCTTATGAAAGTCGCACGAATCGGTCTTGGATTTCTCAACGGCGGGCTGCGATCGTGCGGAAGGGTGTCCCGATCCGAGCCCAGCCGCCATTCCAAGATCGCCACCGGTCCCGCGGGAGCGGTCGCCGACGTCCCTGACGGGGCGTCGGTGGCGGTGGGCGGGTTCGGACTCTCCGGCAACCCGGAGACGGCGATCCGGGCGCTGCGCGACCTCGGCTCGTCCGACCTGACGATCGTGTCCAACAACTGCGGCGTCGACGATCAGGGCCTCGGCATCCTCCTCGCCAACCGTCAGGTCCGGAGGATGGTCTCCAGCTACGTCGGCGAGAACAAGGAGTTCGAGCGCCAGTACCTCTCCGGGGAGCTCGAGGTCGAGCTCGTCCCGCAGGGCACGCTCGCCGAGCGCCTTCGGGCCGGCGGCGCGGGCATCCCGGCGTTCTACACCCCCGCCGGCGTCGGCACCCCGATCGCCGATGGCAAGGAGACCCGGCAGATCGACGGTCGCGAGTACCTCCTCGAGCACGCCATCACCACCGAGTACGCCATCGTGCGTGCCTGGAAGGGCGACGCCGCCGGGAACCTGATCTACCGCAAGACCGCTCGGAACTTCAACCCGCTGGTCGCCGCCGCCGGGCGCATCACGGTCGCCGAGGTCGAGGAGCTCGTCGAGGTCGGCGAGCTCGATCCCGACCAGGTCCACACGCCCGGGATCTACGTCCAGCGGATCTTCCAGAGCCCCGGCCTGACCAAGCCGATCGAACGCCGCACCGTCCGGCAGGCGGTGACCGCATGAGCACCCCCGCGCCGACGTCCGCCACCACGGCGACCGCGAGCGCGGCGCCCGGCGGCTCCGACGCGGCGCTCTCGCCGCGGCAGCGGATCATCGCCCGCGCCGCCCAGGAGATCCAGGACGGCACCTACGTCAACCTCGGGATCGGCCTGCCGACCCTGCTGGCGGACGTCGCCACGGACCGCGCGAACGTGCTGCTGCAGTCCGAGAACGGCCTGCTCGGCATCGGTCCCTACCCGACCGAGGGCCAGCTCGACGCGGACCTCATCAACGCCGGCAAGGAGACCGTCACCGCCGTTCCCGGCGCGTCGTTCTTCGACAGCGCCGAGTCCTTCGCGATGATCCGCGGCGGCCACATCGATCTCGCCATCCTCGGCGGCATGGAGGTCTCCCAGCTCGGGGACCTCGCCAACTGGACGATCCCGGGCAAGATGATCAAGGGCATGGGCGGCGCCATGGACCTCGTCCAGGGCGCCAAGCGCACCATCGTGATCATGGAGCACGTCACCCGCGACGGACAGCCCCGCATCAAGCGCCAGTGCGACCTGCCGCTCACCGGCAAGGGCGTCGTGAACCGCCTCATCACCGACCTCGCCGTCTTCGACGTCGACGGGGACGGCCTCGTGCTCATCGAGACCCTCGGCGACGTCTCGATCGACGAGATCCGTGCGAAGACCAGCGCGCCGTTCGAGGTCACCCGCTCGGCGCACGCGAGCGCAGGCGTCTGACCGATGTCCGTCGACCTGACTGATCTGCACACCGCGCGTACGGCGCCCGGCGAGCTGCCCGCGACGATGTCCGCGTGGGCGATTCGCGAGGACCGCCTGGGCGAGCCGAAGGACGCGATCCAGCTGGAGACCGTCGACGTGCCCCGTCCCGGCGCGTTCGAGGTGATCGTCCGCGTGATGGCCGCCGGCGTGAACTTCAATAACGTCTGGGCGGCCCTCGGGCAGCCGGTCTCCGTCTTCAAGTACGGCGACCACCCGGAGTTCGGCCACCACATCGGCGGCTCCGACGCGTCGGGCATCGTCTGGAAGGTCGGCGACGGCGTCACGCGCTGGAAGGTCGGCGACGAGGTCGTCATCCACTGCAACCAGGCGTCCTACGAGGACGTCGAGGTCCACGGCCTCGACCCGATGGCCGCCCCGTCGCAGAAGATCTGGGCCTACGAGACCACCTGGGGGTCGTTCGCTGAGTTCTGCAAGGTCCAGGCGCAGCAGCTGCTGCCCAAGCCCGCGCACCTCTCCTGGGCCGAGGCCGCCTCCTACGGCCTGACGTACTTCACGGCGTACCGCATGCTCATGGACCGCGCCGCCATCAAGGCCGGCGACAAGGTCCTCATCTGGGGCGCCGCCGGCGGCCTCGGCGTCTTCGCCATCCAGCTCTGCAACGCCGCCGGCGCGGAGTGCGTCGGCGTCGTGTCGTCGGAGGAGAAGGGCGAGCTCGTCAAGGAGCTCGGCGCGGTGGGGTACATCAACCGGGGCGACTTCAAGGGCATGATGCGGACCGGCGACGAGACGCCGGAGCAGGAGAAGGAGCGCTTCGGCCACTCGCGCGCGTTCGCGAAGAAGGTCAAGGAGCTGCTCGGCGACTCCCCTGACATCGTCTTCGAGCACGTCGGCAAGGCGACGTTCCCGACGTCGGTCTTCACGGTCAAGCCGTTCGGCAAGGTCGTCATCTGCGGCGCGACCTCGGGCTACACGCTCGACTTCGACGTCCGCTACCTGTGGATGAAGCAGAAGCAGATCATCGGCTCGCACTTCGCCAACGCGTACCAGTGCATGAAGGCCAACGCCCTGATCGCCGAGGGCAAGGTCAAGCCGGTGCTGTGGAAGACGGTCGGCTTCGAGGAGACCGCGAACGTCCACCAGCTGATGCGGGACAACCAGCACTCCGGCAAGATCGCCATCCTCGTCGGCGCGCAGTCCGAGGACGAGGGCCGCACCGGCGAGGGCTGGGCGGGCACCACCTCGATCACCGGCGAGGTCGGGGCATGACCAGGTGTGAGGGCCGCGCCGTACCCCACATCCCTTCCAGAGGACGCACCTGATGGCCACCGCCGCCTTCACCACCGAGCCCACCGATCCCGAGACGCGCGAGGAGATCCTCTCGCTGGTGAAGCAGTTCACCGACGAGCAGATCATCCCCAACGCGGAGCACTACGACTCCACGGACACGTGGCCGGAGCCGATCGTCGAGGGCCTGAAGGAGCTCGGCCTCTTCGGCGTCACGCTGCCGGAGGAGTACGGCGGCCTCGGCCTGGACCTGCAGACCTACGCCCGCATCGCCGAGGAGCTCGCGCGCGGCTGGATCTCGGTCCCGGGCATCGTCAACACGCACTTCATCGGCGCGTACCTGCTGATGAAGTTCGGCACCGACGAGCAGAAGCAGAAGTACCTGCCGCAGATGGCCACCGGCGAGCTGCGCGCCGCGTTCTCGCTGTCGGAGCCCCACTGCGGCTCCGACGTCCAGGCGATCAAGACCTCGGCGAAGCTCCAGGACGACGGCCGCTACGAGATCAACGGCCAGAAGCTCTGGGTCACCAACGGGCTGATGTCCGGCCTGGTCTTCGTGCTCGTGGTGACGGACCCGGACGCGTCCCCGAAGTACAAGGGGATGACGTGCTTCATCTGCGAGAAGGAGCCCGGCGTCG
>WLOB01000263.1 GCA_009699505.1 Actinomycetota bacterium
ACCCGAGGAGGGGCCCGGGCCCCGGCCCGGGCGTCCCGGGCCCGCCCGCTCAGGCCTTCGGCGCGGCCCGGTCCACCCGGAGGGCGACGACCGCCTCGACCTCGACGAGCGCGCCCTTCGGCAGGGCGGCGACGCCGAGGGCGAGGCGGGCCGGCGGGTCCTCCGGGAAGAAGCTCCCGTAGACCTCGTTGACGTCGCCGAAGGCCGCCATGTCCGTCAGGTAGACGGTGCACCGCACCGCGTCGGCCAGCCGCGCGCCGGCGCCTTCGCAGACGGCCGCCAGGTTCTCCAGGCACTGCCGCGCCTGCTCCGCCGGGGTCTCCCCCACGAGCTCGCCGGACTCCGGATCCAGCGGGATCTGCCCCGAGCAGAAGAGGAGCCCGCCGGAGGCCACCGCGTGCACGTACGGGCCGATCGCGGGCGGCGCCCCGGGGACGACGAAGGGGGTGCGGTCGATGCTCATGGGTCTCCGGGGCGCTGCGGGTGGACGGATCGTCAACGATAGAGCGGGCGGACGGTACCCTCGGCCCCGTGTCCCGCCCGTCCCGCCTGCTCGCGCGCCTCGCGCTGGGCACGCTGCCCCTCCTCGCCCTCACCGCCGCACCGGCCCCGGCCGCCGCGGCGGACCTGCCGTGCGGGGACCAGTCCGCCGGGCGGACGCGGTGCTCACGGGTGCTCGTCCCGCTCGACCGCACCGGCGCCGTCGAGGGCCGCGTGGGCCTGTCGGTCCGCACGATCCAGCTCGGCAAGCGGCGGAAGGCGGTCCGCCGGGAGGCCTTCGTCTTCCTCGCCGGCGGCCCCGGGCAGGCCGCCACCTCGCTGGCCGGCGACGTCGCCGAGCTGACGAAGCCGTTCCTCCGCCGGCGGGACTTCGTCGCCGTCGACACGCGCGGCACCGGCCGCGCCTCCGACCTCATCGTCTGCCCCGAGCTCGAGACGACCGCGCTCAACGGCATCTCCGCGCCCGAGAGCTACCGCGCCTGCGCCCGCCGGCTCGGCCCGACGGTCGACGCGTACGGCACCACGGACGTCGTCGCGGACCTCGAGGCCGTCCGGATCGCCGGCGGCTACGACCGGCTCTACCTCTTCGGGGTCTCCTACGGGACCTACACCGCCCAGCGGTACGCCGCCGCGCACCCCGACCGCACCGCCGGGCTCGTCCTGGACTCGACCGTCGACCCGATCGGCGCGGACCCGTTCTCGCTCGCGACCTTCCGCGCCATCCCCACCGCGCTCGAGAACGCCTGCCTCCGCGGCGCGTGCCGCGGCGTGACCCGCGACGTCACCCGCGACCTCGAGCGGACCCGGGCGCGCCTGCCGATCACGGCCGACGTCGACGACGGCACCGGCCGCCGCCGCCCCGGCACGGTCGACGCGACCGTCCTGATCTCGCTCGCCCAGACCGGCGACGTCGACCCGTTCCTGCGCTCCGCGCTGCCGGCCGCGCTGCGCCGTGCCGGCGAGGGCGACCCCGCGCCGCTCGTCCGCCTCGCCCGCGAGACCGGCCAGCTCCCGCTGCCCACGGACGACGAGGACCCGTCCGCCGGGCCGGCCGCCGCCGGGGTCATCAGCACCGGCAGCTACGTCGCGACGGTCTGCCGCGACACGCGCCTGCCCTGGGCGCCCGGCACGCCGACGGGCCCCCCGCGGCGCGCCGCCGCGCTCGCCGCCCTCGCCGCGGTGCCGGCGGACGCCCGCGCCGGCTGGAGCCCCGCGGACCTCGTCGACGTGACGCCCGCCGGCGTCTGCCAGGAGTGGCCCGGCACCGCGGAGAACGCCGCGGTCCCCGCGCCGCCGGAGGTCCCGACGCTGTTCCTCAGCGGCGCGGACGACACCCGCACGTCGCCCGAGGAGGCCCGCCGCGTCGCGGCCCGCACCCCCGGGTCGACGTTCGTCTCCGTGCCCGGGGCCGGGCACTCCCTCATCGGCTCGGGGCGCGGCTGCGTCGCCGGCGCCCTGGAGGCGTTCGCGCAGGGCGACCCGGTCGGCCGTTGCCGCCGCCCGTCGGCGATCCAGCGGGCGGTGCCGCTCGCGCCGTCGTCCCCCGCCGCGTTCGGGCGCACGGGCGCGGAGCGGGCCCGCGGCGTCGCGCGCGCCGCCGTCCTCGACGCGACCCGCACCGTGCTCCTGAAGAGCCTGTCGCAGGTCGTCGACCTCTTCGGCGAGCCCGAGGCGCTCCGCGTCGCCGGCCTGCGCAGCGGCTCGGCGACCCTGACCGCGAAGGGCGAGCTCGTCCTGGACCGCTACGGCTACGTCCCCGGGACCGCCGTCACCACCGGCCGCCTCGGCGAGACCCGCCGCATCCGGGTGCAGGTCCGCGGCACGGGCCTGCGCGCGGGCACCTACACCGTGCCCAATCCGCTCGCCGACCCGGACGTCGCCAAGGAGCTCGGGCTGGACCCGGAGCTCACGTCGCAGCTCGGGGAGAGCGCCCGCCGGATCCGGGGCCTCGCGGCGACCCGCTGAGCCGGGTGTGGGACGCTCCGGGGACATGGGAAACGCCCTGGCCTCGGAGACGTCCCCCTACCTCCTGCAGCACGCGGAGAACCCCGTGGACTGGCTGCCCTGGGGGCCGGAGGCCCTGGCCCGGGCCCGGGAAGAGGACCGGCCGCTCCTCGTCTCGATCGGCTACTCCGCCTGCCACTGGTGCCACGTCATGGCCCACGAGTCCTTCGAGGACCCGGCCGTCGCGGCGCTGATGAACCGGCACTTCGTCTGCGTGAAGGTCGACCGCGAGGAGCGGCCCGACGTCGACGCCCTCTGCATGGACGCCGTCGTGGCGATGACGGGGCAGGGCGGCTGGCCGCTGAACGTCTTCCTGACGCCGGGCCAGGCCCCGATCCACGGCGGCACGTACTACCCGCCCGAGCCGCGCCACGGCCTGCCGTCGTGGCGCATGGTCCTCGACGCCGTCGCCCAGGCCTGGCGGGAGAAGCGGGACGACATCCTCGCGAGCCTCGCCGACGCGGACCGCCGGCTCGCCGGCGGCGCGGACCTGCGCCCCGCCGACGAGGTGCCGGACGCCTCGCTGCTGCCCGCGTCCGTCGAGCGGCTGCGCTCGGGGTACGACTCGATGAACGGCGGCCTCGGGCAGGCGCCGAAGTTCCCGCCCCACGCCGTCCTGCTGTTCCTGCTGGCCCGGGCGTCGGACGCCGCGGCGGATGCGGAGGAGCGCTCCCGCGCGGCGGCGATGGCGCGCCAGACCCTGCGGTCCATGGCCTCCGGCGGGATCCACGACCAGCTCGGCGGCGGCTTCTCGCGGTACGCCGTCGACGCGTCGTGGACGGTCCCGCACTTCGAGAAGATGCTCTACGACAACGCGCTCCTGGCGCGCGCGTACGTCCAGGGCTGGCTCCTCTGGCGCGACGAGGGGCTGCGCGAGGTGGCCGAGCGCACCCTCGCGTTCCTCGCGACGGAGCTGCGTGGGCCCGAGGGCGGGTTCCTCGCCGCGCTGGACGCCGACTCCGAGGGCGTCGAGGGCCGCTTCTACGTCTGGACGCCGGAGGCGGTCCGCGAGGCGCTGCCGCCGGCCGAGGCCGACGCGGCCGTCCGGTGGTTCGGGATCACCCCGGAGGGCAACTTCGAGGACGGCACGACGGTGCTCGAGGACCGCGGGCCCGCGCCGGACGCCGCGGCCCGGGAGCGGATCCGCGCCGGCCTCCTGGCCGCGAGGTCGCAGCGCGTGCGGCCCGGGACGGACGACAAGCGCCTCGCGGGGTGGAACGGCCTGGCGATCCAGGCGTTCGCGGAGGCCGCCGCCGCGTTCGGCCGCGACGACCTGCTCGACGTCGCCCGCGAGGCCGCCGCGTTCGTGCGGCGGGAGCTCGTCGTGGACGGCCGCCTGCGACGGACCTGGTCGCACCGCGCCGGCGGCGGTGCCGGACCGCACCCCGCCGTGCTCGAGGACCACGCGTTCCTGCTCGAGGCGCTCCTCGCGCTCCACGAGGCCGGCGGCGACCCGGAGCACCTGACCTGGGCCCGCGAGCTGGCGGACGTCCTCGAGCAGCGCTTCGCGGACCCCGACCGGGGCGGCTTCTTCTCGACGGCCGACGACGCGGAGGCGCTGCTCGTCCGCCGGAAGGAGGTCGACGACGCCCCGATCCCCAGCGGCGGGTCCTCGGCCGCCCGCGGGCTGCTCCGCCTCGCGGCGCTGACGGGTGAGCACCGCCACGCCGCCGCGGCGGAGGGCTGGCTGCGGCTCGTCGCACCGGCCGCCGGATCGCACCCGCAGGCCGTCGCCTACGCCCTCCTGGCCCTGGACGAGCGCCACCGCCCGGCGCGTGAGGTCGCCGTGGTCGGCCGGGAGGAGGAGCGCGAGGCGCTGCTCGCCGTCGTCCGCGAGCGGCTGCGGCCGGGGATCGTCGTCGCCCACGGCGACGGCCTGCACCCCGAGGACGACGCGGTGCCGCTCCTGCGCGGACGCACCCCGGTGGACGGCCACGCCGCCGCGTACGTCTGCGAGGGCTTCGCGTGCCGGGCGCCCGTGACGACGCCCGACGCGCTGCGGGCCGCGCTCGGGGACTGAGGCCGGCGACGGCGACCGGGGCCGGGCGGCCCGGCCGGTCCGGACTAGGATGGCCCGGCCCCGCACCGCCGCGCGGCCGACCCCGGAGCACCTCCCCCATGCGCCGTTACCGCCCCCTGCTGCTCCTCGTCCCCGCCGTCGCCGCCGCGTCGCTGGCCCTGCCGGCGTCGGGGTCCGCGGACGTCACCGGCAGCGTGCTCCTGCCCTGCCACTCCAACAGCCCGCTCGGGTCCCGGGACGAGCCGATCGAGGTCGGGCTGGCCGGCGGGACGCCCGGCGGCGCGTTCCGGCTCCTGGCGACCCTGCCAGGTGGACGGGCCGGGGGCGTGGGGTCCGTGACGAGCACCTTCGACGCGGACGGCGAGGCGACCGCCCGGATCGTGCGCCTCGGCGGACTCGGGCGAGCGGTGTCCGCCGGTCGTCCCGTGGGGCTGACGGTGCAGGAGGGCGCGGGCGCCCCGGTGCCCGTCGCCGAGACCCTGGTCACGAACCTCACGGTCGACGTGGCCGCCCGACCGGCGAGCCCGGGCGCCCGCCGACGGGTCCGCGTCTCCGGCACCCCGTTCGCCGACGCGCGCCTCTCCGCGTTCCTCGTCCGCGCGTCCGGCGGACGGGTCCTCCGGCGGGTCGCGCTCGGTCGCGCGAACGCCTGCGGGTACGTCCGCCGGACGGTCGCCGTCGCCCCGCGCGGCCTCCCCCGCGGGTCGTACCGCGTCTACGTCGCGGCGGGCACGGAGCTGCGGCGCACGCAGGCGGTCTACGCCCGTCTGCGTGTGCGCTGAACACCTCCGGCCTCACGAATCTCTCACGGGCGACCGGCCGGTGCAGGACATAGGGTTCGCTGCACGCGCGGCGCTCTCGCGCCCGTCCCGTTCCCCACACCTGGAGCACCCATGCCCCGTCCTACCGCCCTCGCGGCGATCCCCGCCATCGCCGTCCTCGGCCTCGCCGCCGTCCCGGCCGCGTCCTCCGCGGCCACCATCGCGCCCAGCTCGGCCTGCTACTCCACGCTGTTCCAGAACAGCAAGCTGACGTACCAGCCGATGACGGGCACGATCACCGGCGGCACCCCCGGCGGCCGCTTCCAGATCTTCGGCGTCGGCGGCAAGGCGTCGAGCCAGGTCGGCAACTTCGACGCCGCCGGCAACGCGGGCTACTCCATCACGAGCTACAGCAGCCCGGGCATCAACCCGAGCGCCGGCCGCACGGTCGAGCTGCAGGTCCGCGAGTTCGCCGCGGGCGGCTCGCCCATCACCGGCTCGACGAAGGTCAAGGTCAGCACGATCGCGATCGACGTCAAGAACACCCCCCGGAGCCCCCGCGCCAAGCGCGTCATCCGCGTCTCGGGCACCCCGTTCGCCGGGCAGCGGCTCTACGGGTTCGTCGTGCGCGGCTCCAAGAGCACCCGCGTCCTCAAGCGCATCTCCATGGGCACCGCCAACGCCTGCGGCTACGCCCGCACGCGCGGCGTCGTCGCCCCGTCGAACTACCGCACGGGCAGCTACCGCCTCTACATCAACGCGGGCAAGAAGCTCGACAAGTCCAAGGCCATCGGCTACGGCTTCCGCATCAGCCGCCGGTCCTTCTAGCGGACCGCCGGGACCACCCCGCCCGTCCCGACGGGCGGGGCCCCGGAACGACGAAGGGCCGGCGAGAACGCCGGCCCTTCGTCGTTCCCGT
>WLOB01000264.1 GCA_009699505.1 Actinomycetota bacterium
ACCGCGCCGCCACGCGTGCGCGGGCCGCCCGGGCCCGGCGGGCGGACCGCGCTCGTCGGGTCGCCCGGGTCCGTCGTGCCGCGTCGTGGCGACGCGCCGCCGCCCGCCGTGCCGCGCGGGCCCGGGTCGCGGTGGACGCCCCCTCGGCCGCCCGCGCATCCTCCGCGCGGTCGGCGCGGCGCTCTCCGGCCGGCCCGTCGTCGGCCTCGCCGGGTACCCCGCCGGCGGGGTCGGCGGTCCCTGCGGCCATCGCCTCGCCGGCGGCACCCGTCGCGGTGTCGCCCGGGTCCTCGACGGCTTTTCCCTGCGTACGGGGCTCGGGGTCCGAGGCGCCGGGGTCCGCGGCCGTCGGCGCCGCGGCGACCCGGACGCCGCCGTCCGGGACGACCGGCGGATCGCCGCCGAGCCGCGGCCCGGCGGCGACGAGGACCACCGCCACGAGGACGGCCAGGACGGTGGCGACGTTGCCCCAGCGGACGCGCCGGAGGACGCTCGACGGGGAGGGGGACCGATCAGGCATGATGATGGGGACCCGGCGAGCGTCACGCGCTCGCCCCCTCGGATCCGGCCGCTCGTCCGCCGCCCCGCCCCGGACGGGCGGACGACCGGTGCCGGGACCCTTTGCTACTGTCGACCGTCGCTCGCAAGCGAACTCTCTTATGGCCGCTCCCGCACCCTCTTACGACCTCGTCATCCTCCTCCACGCCGCTGCGGAGGAGGAGCTGCGCCAGAAGCTGGCCGTCGACGTCGACAAGCTGATCCAGTCCGACGGCACGCTGCTCGAGGGCCGCGAGTGGGGCATCCGCCAGCTCGCCTACCCCATCGGTGACGAGACGACGGCCGAGTACCGCGTCTACCGCTTCAAGGGCCCGGCGTCGCTGCTGTCCGAGATCGACCGCCAGCTCAAGATCAACGACACGGTCCTGCGCCACCGCATCATCAAGCTCGAGCGCAACCCGGTCGACCTGCCGGATCTCCGCGAGATCGACGCGCAGGCCGCCGCGGCCGGTGCCGCCGCCTCCGCCGCCGAGGCCGGCTGAGCCACCCCGCCTGCCGCGCCGGCCACCGCCGGCGCACCGCTCGAAGAGCCGCCCCCTGGGCGGCTCTTCGCGTTCCCGGGGGGCGGCGGGGCGGGAGAGCGCCCGGCCGCCCGCGTTCCCGTACGACCGGGGACGCGTCATTTCCAGGGGGTTCTCGGACGGCTCCCGAGGCACCCTGTCGTGCGTCCGGTCGGCGTGGAATGCTGGCACCCGAAGCGTTCCCGCGGCGGTCCGTGCCGCAGCGCCGCCGGCTTCGTGTCAGAGCGCCCCCGCGGTCTCCCCAGGGCGGGAACCGACGCTACGTTCGGCCGACGCCCACGACGTACACCGAGGAAAGAAGACTCGCATGCCCATCAACAGCGTCACGATCGTCGGGAACCTGACCCGCGACCCCGAGCTCCGCGGCCTGCCCTCCGGCGGGTCCGTCTGCTCGCTGCGCGTCGCGGTCAACGAGCGCCGCAAGGACGCGTCCGGCCAGTGGACGGACGCCCCCAACTTCTTCAACGTGACGATCTTCGGCAACTCCGCCGACAACGCCGCGAAGTTCCTCTCGAAGGGCCGCCAGGTGGCCGTGGACGGCCGTCTGCGCTGGCGCGAGTACCAGGACCGCGACGGCAACAAGCGCGAGGCGATCGAGATCGTCGCCCAGGACGTGCAGTTCATCGGCGGCCGCGAAGGCGGTCAGGGTGGCGGCGGCCAGGGCGGCGGCTACGGCGGCGGGCAGTCCGACGACTGGGGCGGCGGCGGTGGCGGCGGTCAGGGCGGCGGCGGGGGCTTCAGCGGTCCCGGCACGTCCTACCCCGTCGACCAGGGCGACTTCGGCGGTGGCGGTGGCGGTGGCGGTGGCGGCCAGCAGGGTGGCGGCGGTGGCGGCGGCTGGTCCGGCGGCGGCAACGACGGCCCGCGCAGCGCCCCGGCGCCGACCCCCACGCCGGCCGACGACGACATCCCCTTCTAGGCCGGACCCCGGCGACGCCCGCGCCGGTCGCCGGACCCGGCCGGTCGCTGGACCCGGCCGGTCGCTGGGCCCAGGCCGGTCGCCGCGGTGCCGCCGCGCGCCCGTTCCTGTCGGTCGCCGGCACTCCGAGCGTCGCCTAGGCTGGCGACCGTGACGGACGGTCCACCGGTCGAGCTGCGGGGCGCGCTGGTCCGCCTGCGCCCCGTCGCCCGGGCGGACGTCCCGGTGCTCCGCGGGTTCCTCGACGAGCCCGCCGTCGGCCGGTGGTGGCCCCCGCCGCCCGTGGGCGAGGACTTCCCGTTCGACGAGCCCGACCGCGTCGTCCTGGCGGTCGAGGCCGACGGCGCGGTCGCCGGCCTCGTGCAGTTCGCGGAGGAGTTCGAGCCGGACTACCGGCACGCCTCGATCGACCTCTTCCTCGGCACCGCGTTCCACGGTCGGGGTCTCGGCCCGGACGTCCTGCGCACGGTGGTCCGGCACCTGGTCGTCGACCGCGGCCACCACCGGATCACGATCGATCCGGCCGTCGCGAACGAGCGGGCCGTCGCGGCCTACCGACGGGTCGGCTTCCGGGACGTCGGCGTGCTCCGCGAGCACGAGCTCGATCACGCCACGGGCACCTGGCGGGACGGGCTGCTGATGGACCTCCTCGCCCGCGACCTGGGCCTGACACCCGGGCCGGTCCGGCGGGGCTGACCGGGTCCATGGACCCGCAGCGCGCCGACCCCTTCGGGCCTGGCATCCTCTCCTGTCCGCTGAGGGGCGTGGCATCCCGCCGCGCCCGGCACGACAGAATCGAATCTGATCCGCATGCCTGAGGCAATTCTTCTCCAGGACGTTCCGCAGCTCGGCTCCCGTGGGGCCGTCGTCGAGGTCTCCAAGGGGTACCTCCGCAACTACCTGCTGCCGCGCAAGCTCGCCGCGCCCGCCACGAAGGCGCTGCTCGACGACGCCGTCCGCGTCGCCGCCGCCCAGTCGCGCCAGCGCGCCGAGGCCGTCGGCCTGGCCCGCGAGCAGGCCGACACGCTGACGAACACGGTGCTGACCATCCAGCACCAGACGGGTGAGGACGGCCGCCTCTTCGGCTCCGTCACGAACCAGGACATCGCCGACGCCATCAAGGAGGCGCGCGGCATCGACGTCGACAAGCGCAACGTCCGCCTGGCCGAGCCGATCCGCTCCACCGGCACGTTCGTCGTCGACGTCGAGCTGACCGAGGGCGTCATCGCCAACGTCAAGACGATGGTCGTCACGGAGCGCTAGACCGCTCCGCAGGACCGGCCGGCGCCCGCGCGCCGGCCGTCGCAGTGCCCGACGGCGCCGGACCTCCGGCGCCGTCGTCGTTCCGGTTCGCCTGGCGCGGCGTCCCGGGTCGTGATCGCGGGAGTGCCGGGGCGTCGTGGGCCCCCGACGGGACCTCGACGCCTCGGCGGCGCGGCGCCCCGGGCGTCGTCGCGGTCGGGACGTCGTGGGCCCATGGTCAGGACCGGCTCACCCCTGCGGCACCGCGTTCCAGGACCGAACCCCGTCCGCGCCCCGGCTGGGGCCGACGTCCTCCACACGGGGTGCGGAAGGTCGATCTCGACGGTCGCGCCGGCGCGAGACCGACGCTCCGCACCCGGGGCGTGCGGATGGTCGATCTCGGCGGCCGCGTCGGCGCGAGACCGACGTCCTGCACGCAGGGTGCCGACGGTCGACAGCAGCGGTCGCGCCGCGCCCGCCGGTACCCCGGCCCGGCCGTCGCCCCGTCCCCCACACGCGCTACGCGCCCCGGGCCCGCCCGATCTCCGCCCCGCCCGGTGCCCCGGCTCGGCCGCCATCCCGTCGGCCCCGCAGTCGCACCCCGGCGGCACGGGCCCGCCCCGCCTCACCCGTCGCCGTCGCACCCCGGCGGCACGGGCCCGCTCCGCCTCACCCGCCGCAGTCGCACCCCGGCCGGCACGCGCCCGCCCCGCCTCACCCGCCGCAGTACGGCCCGTCGGCCAGCATGCGGTCCAGCACCGGCTTCAGGCGCTCGCTGTTCTTCGGCAGGAACGTGTCGGGCTGGCCGTCCGGCATGCGGCGGTCGGCGAGGAAGGCGTAGTAGGCCAGGCCGCCGAACGGGGCGTCCGGGGCGCACCGGGTGCGGGCCGCGTCGACGACCTCGTGCACGAACTCCTCGCTCGCGGACTGGCCGAAGGTCGGTGGCGAGCCCGGTCGCACCCACGGGAACGCGTCGTGCGGCGGCACCAGCACGGCGGTCGACTGGGCCAGCGCGAGGGCGGCGAGCGCCGGCAGCGCCCACCGGCCGGCGAGTCGCGCGCCCCGTGGCGACGCCGGCCCGACCGACCGCCACGCCAGGACGAACCCCGTCGCCGCGACCGGCACGAGGGCCAGCTCGATCGGCACGGTGACGTTCAGGCTCGTGCCGTCCTTCGTCGTGCTGATCCACGTCGCGGCGGTGCCGAGCGCGAGGGCGGCGCTCACCCGCAGCTGCGCCCGGTCGGCCGGCCAGGAGGCCCGGTGGCGCAGCAGCAGCGCGCAGCCGACGAGCAGGCCCAGGAGGTTCCACACCGTCTGCGCGGCGACGCCCGGGATCGAGCCGAGCGCGTCGAAGCCGCTGTCGCGCTGGGCGAGGATCGTCTGGTCCCAGATCGCCGTGGTGAAGAGCAGCGTGTAGGCGACGACCTGCACGACGAGCGCCCCGGCCAGCCACGTGGCCGTGCGCCGGCGGTCGGCGGCGACGAGCGCGACGAGGACCGCTGGGACGAGGAACGGCAGCTTCGTGAAGACGGCGAGCGCCAGGAGCACGCCCGCCCACGGGGCGCCGCGTCGCCGGGCGGCCAGGACGCCGGCGCCCAGCAGGAGCGGCAGGCCGACGATCTCGGGGGTGTAGACGCCGTGCTGGTTGACGGCCCACGGCAGCAGGACCGCGGCGACCGGGGTGAGGCCGGTCGCGACGGCGGACCCCGTCAGGCGCCGGACGGCCACCGCGGCCAGGGCGCCGCCGGCGAGCTGCAGGAGCGCCATGGCGACGTGGATCGCGTCGAGGGTGTCCGAGACCAGGAGCGGCACCACGCCGGCGTAGAGGCCGACCGGCGGCTGCGCGCCGACGAGCCGCGAGTAGAGGTCGTCGCCCTGCACGAGCTGCCGGGCGGTCTGGGCGTAGACGCCCTCGCTCGACGACCACATCGCGTCGCCGCGCAGGAGCGTCATCGCCATCGCGAGCACGAGGCCGACCCCCACGCCGGCCCACAGGGCGCGGTCCCAGGTCCGGCCGTCGCCCATCGCGGACGGCCCGTCGCCCGCGGGCTCCGCCTGGTCTGGACCGTCGGGCGCAGGCACGCGCCGGACCTTAGCCGCGGGACCGCCGGGAGACGTGCGGTACCCCGCGACCGCTCCGTCGAGGAGTCCCCGCTACGAGCGGTCGAGCGCCCCCGGCCGGTCGACGGCCGCTGCTACCGTCGACCCTCGCTCCATGGCCCCGCCCGACGACCACGACTTCCCGCCCCACGACGACGACTCGTACGTCGACCTGTCCTCCTCGGGCTCCCACGAGGACGGCGGCGGGTTCGACGGCGGCGGGTACGACGACGGCGGCTTCGACGACGGCGAGATGGCGATCGGCACGTCGCACGTGCCCCCGCACGACCTGCACGCGGAGCAGGCCGTGCTCGGCGCGATGATGCTGTCGGACCAGGCGCGCTACAACCTGACGGTCGAGGACGGCCTGAAGGGTGAGGACTTCTACGCGCCGCAGCACGCGACGACGTTCGAGGCGATCCGCCGGCTCTACGCCGAGAACCAGCCCGTCGACGCGATCACCGTCGTCGAGCAGCTCCGCCGCACCGGCACGCTCGAGGACGCCGGCGGCCGCGAGGCCGTGCTCCAGCTGACCTCGGCGGTGACCGAGGTCGCCGCGCTCCCGCGGCACGCCCAGATCGTCGGCGGCATGTCGAAGATGCGCCGCCTGCTGCAGGCGACGTACGAGATCCAGACCGCCGTCCTGAAGGGGGACGCCGAGCCGGCGATCATCGTCGAGCAGGCGCAGACCGCCGTCTTCGACGTCTCCGAGACGGAGGAGACGAAGGGCCTGCGGAGCGTCGCGTCGTTCATCGACGGCGAGGTCCAGCGGCTCGAGGAGCTCGAGAAGGACGGCCGCGACATCACCGGCCTCGAGACCGGCTTCCGCGACCTCGACAAGGAGACCGCCGG
>WLOB01000265.1 GCA_009699505.1 Actinomycetota bacterium
CCAGGACCGGACCGTCCCGCTCAGCGTCGTCGGGCCGGTGGGGACGATCGCCGCCGTCGCCGGCATCCAGGCGCTGACCGGGGGCGTGCGCTACCCGCTCGACGTGCGGGACGTCGAGCCCGGCGACGTCGTCGAGCGCGACGGCTGGCGGGCCGAGGCCATCGGGGTGCAACACCGCACGACGGCGCTCGGCTGGATGCTCGCCGAGGACGACCGCCCCGGCCGGTTCGACCCCGAGGCGGCCCGCGCGCTCGGCGTCGGGCTCGACGACCCGCGCGAGTTCGGCCTGCTGCAGAAGGGCGAGACCGTCCGCGGCGTCACGCCGGACCAGGTGCTGTCGCAGAAGCGGTTCGGTCGTCGGATCGTGGTCTCGGGCGACACGCGTCCGTGCGACGCGCTGCGTGCCGCGGCGTGGCGGTGCGACCTGCTCGTGCACGAGGCGACGTTCATGGACGAGCACGCTGCCCGGGCCCGCAAGACCGGCCACAGCACGACGACGGAGGCCGCCGCGCTGGCGGCGGAGGCCGAGGTCGGCCTGCTCGCGCTCGTCCACCTCTCCGCGCGGCACCGGCCGACCGAGGCGCTGGCGGAGGCGCGCGCGACGTTCGAGCACACAGAGCTGCCGCGGGACTTCGACGTGGTCGACGTGCCGTTCCCCGAGCGGGGCGACCCGATCTTCCGGCCGGGGGCGGGGCGTCCGCGGCGATCGGCGCCGGACGGTCCGGCGGCGTCCGGGGACGCCCCGGAGGACGACGGCGGAGCACCGACGGGGGACGGGGACGGCACGTCGGCGAGCGCCACGCCCGGCCCCTGAGCGCCCCGTGGCCCCGACCGGGGCCGACGCCGGGCGCGCTGCTAGCCTCCCGCCTGCTCGTTAAGCCGGTCCAGAGAGGCCGGGACGATCCCATCGCATGACTCTCGAGACCACCGTCCTTGACGGCGCCGACATGGCGCGCACCCTCGCGCGCATCGCCCACGAGATCGTGGAGGGGCATCCCGACCCCGACTCGGTGGTCCTCGTCGGCATCCACACCCGCGGAGCCGTCCTCGCCGCCCGCCTGCAGGAGCGCCTGAGCGCCCTCACCGGCACGGACGTGCCGCTCGGCGACCTCGACATCGCCTTCTACCGGGACGACCTCGGCGAGGTGCCGGACGCGCACCACCACGACGAGGCCGGCCCGGTCATCCACGCGACGCACCTCGACGGGATCCCGCTCGAGGACCGCTCCGTCGTCCTCGTCGACGACGTGCTGTTCACGGGCCGCACGATCCGGGCGGCGATCGAGGCGATCTTCGACTACGGGCGCCCCGGCCGGGTCCAGCTCGCCGTCCTCGTCGACCGCGGGCACCGCGAGCTGCCGATCCGCGCGGACTACGTCGGCAAGAACCTGCCGACCGCGGTCGCGGAGCGCGTGAACGTCCGGGTGTCCGAGATCGACGGCCGCGACGAGGTCGCGATCGAGCGCCGGCACGTCGACCCGCCGACACCGACCGACCCGCCGGAGGACCGCGCCGCATGAAGCACCTCCTGTCCATCGAGGACCTCGACCGCGCCGGCATCGAGCGGCTCTGCGACCGCGCGGCGAGCTTCGCCGAGGTCGCCGACCGGCCGATCAAGAAGGTCCCCGCCCTGCGCGGCCGGACCGTCCTGAACCTCTTCTACGAGTCGTCGACCCGCACGCGCTCGAGCTTCGAGCTCGCCGCGAAGCGCCTGTCCGCCGACGTCGTCAACTTCGCGGCGTCGGGCTCGTCGGTCGAGAAGGGCGAGTCGCTGCGCGACACCGTCCAGACGCTCGCGGCGCACCGCCCGCACGCCATCGTCGTCCGCACCCCGTGGGCCGGCGCGTCCAAGCTCATCACGCAGTGGACGGACGCGGCGATCGTCAACGCCGGCGACGGGCAGCACGAGCACCCGACCCAGGCGCTGCTCGACATCTACACGCTGCGCTCCCGCCTGGGCTCCCTCGACGGCCTGAACGTCTGGGTCGTCGGCGACGTCCGGCACTCGCGCGTCGCCCGGTCGCTCGTCCTCGGGCTGCAGACGATGGGGGCGCAGGTCACCGTCGCCGGTCCGCCGACGCTCGTGCCCGCGGAGATCGCCGTGCTGGGCTGCGACGTCCGGTACACCCTCGACGACCTGCCGCAGGCCGACGTCGTCTACGCGCTGCGGATGCAGAACGAGCGGATGAAGCAGGCCTACGTGCCGTCCATCCGCGAGTACGCCGCGGAGTACCAGATCAGCTCCCGCCGCCTGGGCGCCCGGCAGCTCCTGATGCACCCGGGCCCCGTCAACCGCGGCGTGGAGCTGGCCGGCGACGTCGTCGACGGCCCGCAGTCGCTCATCCTCGACCAGGTCCGGGCCGGCGTCCTCGTGCGCATGGCCGTGCTCTACGAGGTCCTCGCCTCGGGCGGCGGTCCGTCGTCCCCGCCCGACGGTCCGCCGGACGGGCCCGAGCGTCGCCGCCGCCGGCCCTCCGGCGGGCGGGATCCCTTCAACAACCCGGAGCTGCACCCCGCATGAGCCTGAACCCCCTCGTCCGCGCGGGTGGCCCCGGCATCGACGACGCCGACGTCCTCGTGCGCCGCGTCCACGTCCTGGACCCCCGGGCCGGCGTCGACGCCCCGCACGACGTCCTCGTCCGCGCCGGCGTGATCGCCGAGATCGGCGAGCCCGGCGGGCTCACCGCCCCCGACGGCGTCGAGGAGGTCGACGGCGAGGGCCTGCACCTGTTCCCCGGCTTCGTCGATCCGCACGTGCACCTGCGCACCCCGGGTCAGGAGTACAAGGAGGACCTCGAGACGGGCACGCGCTCCGCCGCCGCCGGCGGGTACGTCGCCGTCGTCGCGATGCCCAACACCTCCCCGGTCGTCGACTCGTCGTCCCTGCTCGGCTCCCTGCGCGACCTCGCCTCGCGCCTGGCCCGCATCCCCGTCGGCTTCACCGCCGCGATCACGCTCGGGCTCGAGGGCACGCACCTGACGGAGATGAACGAGCTGCGCCAGGCCGGCGCGGTCGGGTTCACCGACGACGGGCGCCCCGTCACCGACGCGGGCGTCCTGCGCAAGGCGATCCAGTACCAGCGCCTCTGCGGCGGCGTGATCGCGCTGCACGAGGAGGACCCGTCGCTGTCGGCCGGCGGCGCGATGCGCGAGGGCTCCGTCTCCGCCCGCCTCGGGATCGCCGGCGTGCCGTGGCTCTCCGAGTCGACGATGGTCGCCCGCGACGCCGCGATCGCCGGCTACGAGGGCGGTCGCCTGCACTTCCAGCACCTCTCCTGCGTCGCCTCCGTCGACGCCCTGCGCGCCGCGAAGGCCCAGGGGTTCAAGGTCTCCGGCGAGGCCTCGCCGCACCACCTCTGCCTGACGCACGAGGCGGTCCGCGACCTGGACACCTCCATGAAGATGAACCCGCCGCTGGGCTTCGAGGGGGACCGGCAGGCGCTCATCGAGGGCGTCCGGGACGGCACGATCGAGACGATCGCAACCGACCACGCCCCGCACGCGCGCGACGAGAAGGAGATGCCCTTCGAGCAGGCGCCCATGGGCACCACCGGTCTCGAGAGCGCCTTCGCCGCGGTCTACTCCGAGCTCGTGCGTCCCGGCGTCCTGCCGCTGGCGACCGTCGTGGACCGCCTGATCGGCGGCGCCGCCCTGATGGACCTGCCGACCCCGCGGGTCGCGGTCGGCGAGCGCGCCAACCTCTGCCTCGTCGACCTCGAGCGCGAGTGGACCGTCGGCGCCGACGGCTACGAGAGCAAGTCCGGCAACTGCTGCTTCGACGGCCGCACGTTCCACGGCCGCGTGCTGATGACCGTCGCCGACGGCGCCGTGGCCTACCGCGAGCGCAGCTTCGCGGTCCACGCCGCCTGAGCGGGCGGCCCGATGACCGACGACCTTCCCCCCGGAGCACCGACCACCGCATGACCGACGCCGCCGCCCTCGCCGGGCTGAACCCCGACCGCACCGCCCTGGTCGTCGTCGACGTCCAGGAGGCGTTCCGCAGGTCGATCGAGGGCTACGACCGCGTGATCGCGCGGAGCGTCCGCATGGTGCGCGGCGCGATCGCGCTCGGGCTGCCGGTCGTGGTGACCGAGCAGCTGCCCGACAAGCTCGGCCCGACCGTGTCCGAGCTCGTCGACGTCCTGCCCGAGGGCACCGAGCGCCTGCCGAAGTCCGCGTTCTCCGCGACCCGCGCCCAGGGGTTCCACCTCAAGGGCCGCGACCAGGTCGTCGTCGTCGGCATCGAGGCGCACGTCTGCGTCCAGGGCACCTGCCTGGACCTGCTGCGCCAGGGCCTCGCCGTGCACGTCGCCGGTGACGCCGCCGGCTCCCGGACCGCGGAGGACCGCGAGGCGGGCCTGACCCGCGTGGCCCGCGCCGGCGCGCTCGTCGGGACGACCGAGAGCATCCTCCTCGAGCTGCTGGGCGACGCCCGCGCCGACTCCTTCAAGACGATCCTGGAGCTGATCCGATGACCGCACCGGCCCCCTCCGCCTACCTGCTCCTCGAGGACGGCGCCCGCTTCGACGGCGTCTCCTGCGGCGCGCCACTGCCCGGCGCCGGCGCCTCGACCGACCTGCGCTCGACCGGCGAGGTCGTGTTCACGACCGGCATGTCCGGCTACCAGGAGTCGGTCACCGACCCGTCGTTCGCGGGCCAGCTGATCGTCTTCACCTACCCGCACATCGGCAACTACGGCGTGAACGCCACGGCGATGGAGTCCGACCGCATCCACACCCGCGCGGTGGTCATGCGCGAGGCCGTGGACCGCGACGACGCCCCGCGCGCCGAGCAGGGCTGGCTCTCGTGGCTGGCCGAGAACGGGGTCCCCGCGATCTCCGGCGTCGACACCCGCGCGCTCGTCCGCCACATCCGCGACAAGGGCGCGATGCGCGGCGGCGTGTTCTCGGGCGAGGTGCCCGCGGACGAGGCGGCGGCGACCGTGTCCGCCGAGCCGTCCATGGCCGGGCAGGACCTCGCGTCGACCGTGACCCCGGCCGAGGCCCACACGGTCGGCGACGGCGACGGGCCGCTCATCGCCGCGATCGACACGGGCATCAAGCGCTCCATCGTCGACGAGCTCGTCGCCCGCGGCGCGCGCGTGCGCCTGCACCCGCTCTCCGACGGCGCCGAGGCGGTCCTCGCCGGCGACGTCGACGCGGTCTTCCTCGCCAACGGCCCGGGCGACCCCGGCGCCGTGCAGCACGTCGTCGAGACGGTCCGCGGCGTCCTGGGGCAGAAGCCCGTCTTCGGGATCTGCATGGGCCACCAGCTGCTCTGCCGGGCCGTGGGCCTCCAGACGTTCAAGATGGAGTTCGGCCATCGCGGCGCGAACCACCCCGTGAAGGACCTGACGACGGGGCGCGTCGAGATCACGAGCCAGAACCACGGCTTCGCGGTCCAGACCCCCGACGGCACCGGCCGCATCGAGGGCGACGAGCCCGTCCGCTGGGACACCGACTTCGGGCAGGCCGAGCTCTCGCACCTGAACCTCTACGACCGCACGGTCGAGGGGCTCGTGCTCGCCGAGGCCAACGCCGCCACGGTCCAGTACCACCCCGAGGCCGCGCCGGGACCGAACGACGCGAGCTACCTCTTCGACCGCTTCCTGGACCGGATCCGGGAGGGCGGCTCGCTCGCCGACGTCAACCGCCAGACCGGCGACGCCGCGGCCGCCCGCGCCGGCGTCGCCGCCGACGGCACCACGCCCGCCGAGGCCGCGATCGACGCGGCCACCGACACCGACACCACCACCGACGGAGCCTCCGCCTGATGCCGCGCCGCACCGACATCCGCCGGATCATGATCCTGGGCTCCGGCCCGATCGTCATCGGGCAGGCCGCCGAGTTCGACTACTCCGGCGCCCAGGCCTGCAAGGTCCTCCGCGAGGAGGGCTTCGAGATCGTCCTGGTCAACTCGAACCCGGCGACGATCATGACCGACCCGGAGTACGCCGAGAAGACGTACGTCGAGCCGCTGCTCCCCGGTCCGGTCGCGAAGATCATCGAGAAGGAGCGCCCCGACGCGCTGCTCCCGACCCTCGGCGGCCAGACGGCGCTGAACCTCGCCAAGGCGCTGCACGAGGACGGGACGCTCGAGCGGTTCGGGGTCGAGCTGATCGGCGCGAACTACGACGCGATCAACTGCGCCGAGGACCGCGACCTCTTCGCGCAGGCGATGGCGAAGGCCGG
>WLOB01000266.1 GCA_009699505.1 Actinomycetota bacterium
GCGGCCGCCCCCGCACCCCCGCCGGCTCCGGCGCCCCCGTCCGCGCCCGCACCCCCGACGCCGCCCGCCCCGCCCGCGCCCCCGGCCGCCGGCACGCCGACCCAGGGCGTCCCGGCCGTGCCGCGCCGTCGCGTCGGTGGCGACACCACGCAGGGCGAGGTCACGAACGACCCGCTGTCGCAGACCCCGGAGTTCCTCGAGGAGACCCCGGACCACGACCGCCTGTGGTTCGAGCAGAAGCCCCCGCGGGACTTCGACTTCTAGGCCCGCCGCCGCCCGCCCCGGGGGGGCCCCGCGGGACCGCGTGCCCGCCGACCCGGCGGGCACGCACCGTTCCGGGGCCCCTCGCGGCCGCGGGAGCGGGCCCCGTCGCCGTGGACGGGACCCCTCCGGGTGCACGTCCGTGACCCATCCCGGCGGACGCGGGCGCGGCGCCCGCCATACTTCACCCAGGATGAGCCCCGTGGACCCACCCGCCGGGGACGCCCCCGAGAAGCGCATCGCGCTCGTGCTGCCCGGCGGCGGCGCCCGCGGCGCCTACGAGGTCGGCGCCCTGTCGGTGCTCCTCCCCGAGCTCGAGCGGCGCGGGGAGCGGCCCACGATCTTCTGCGGCACCTCCGTCGGCGCGATCAACGCGGCCTACCTCGGCTCCGTCGCCCACCTGCCGGTCGAGGAGCAGGTGCGCCAGGGCCTCGAGCACTGGCACGCGATCAGCAAGAAGGACATCATCCGCAGCGTCGTCGGGCCCGGCCTGCCGCGCACGGTGTTCCGCCTCGTGGGCGACATGCTCGAGGTGCCGGGCGTCCGCCTCGCCGGGCTCATGGACCCCACGCCCCTGCGGCGCACGCTCGACAAGATCGTCGACTGGGACGACCTCGCGAAGAACGGCCGCGACGGCGCCTACGACGCCGTCTGCCTCGTCGCCACCTCGCTCGCGCGCAGCGGGCCGGTCGCCTGGGTGCAGGGCCGGGCCGAGACCCCCGCCTCCAAGCTCGGCGCGGACCTGAAGTACGTGCGGGTCGACGAGCTCGACGCCCAGCACGTCCGGGCCTCCGCCGCGATCCCGCTGCTCTTCGCCCCCGTCCGCGTGGACCACCCCGAGGAGCAGTCGGACTACTACGTCGACGGCGCGACCCGGCTGAACACCCCGATCGCCCCGGCGCTCGCGCTCGGCGCCGACAAGGTCATCGTCATCGGCTTCGAGCCCCTGGGCTCCCGCGAGCCGCGCGAGCCGGGCGTCAAGCCGCTCGTCCCGCGCATCGCCGACGTCATCTCGAACATCGTCGACGGCCTGCTCGTCGACCAGGTCAACGACGACCTGCACCAGATGGTGACGCTGAACGAGATGATCGCCGCGCCCCGCAGCCCGGCGGCGCGGGCGTCGCGGAAGATCCGCAGTGCCCGTGGGGCCCCCGCGTACCGGAAGATCGAGTACGCGCTCGTGTCGCCGCGCCGGCGCGGCGAGCTCGGCGAGCTGGCCGACGAGGTCTTCGACCGGCGCTACCGCGGGTGGCGCGGGCTGCTGAGCCCCGACCTGCCGCTGTTCTCGCGCCTCCTCGGCGGCGGCCGGACCCCGGCCCGCGGCGAGCTCCTGTCGTTCCTGCTGTTCGACGACCTGCACTTCGACCTCCTCATCGAGGCGGGCAAGCGCGACGCGCACGACTGGCTGGACCGCCACCCGGACTTCTGGTGCTCCGAGGCCGGGCACGACTTCGACTTCGACACGGGCCGCGTGCCGCGCACGGACGACCCGACCGCCCGCGGCCGGCGGGCCTCCGACGCCGCGCCCGCCGCCGGCGGTGGCGAGACGGACCCCAGCGGTCGCCGCTGGCGCCGCCGCGCCACGGACGTGGACGAGCCCGAGGGCGACGCGCCCAGACGCGACCGCCGCGCGAAGAAGGACGACGCGCCCGTCCGCGCCTGAGGGGCGGTCATCCGTCCACGCCGGAGGTCGCGGCGGACGAGGGCGCCGTCCGGCCGCCGCCCTGGCCGCCGTCGACCGGCCGCCCCGCGCATCGCCCGTCCCCGCCTGGGCCGTACGCCGTCCACCCGGGGAGGCGGGCCCGGACGGCCCGTGTGCGACCGATCACCCGCGGGGTCCAGCAACCGGGCTGATACCTCCCGGCCACGACCCTGCCACGGTCCGGGACCACGATGACCCGGTCATCGCGCCTCGGCGATGTGGAACAGCCCGTCTCGCACGGGCCCCTGGAGCACCTCATGGCCGACCGCCCACGCTGGACCACCCTCAACCTCGCCGCCCTCAGCGCGGCGACGGCGGCCTCCCGGATCCCTCGCATGGCCGACCTCGTCGGCGCGGCCGCCGCCCGCGACCGCCTGCTGCAGTCCATCGCCGACCGCTTCCCGCTCGTCGACGCGGCCGAGCGCCGCCTGCTCGAGCGCGCGGTCGTGCTCGAGCGCATCACGGGCGGCAGCTGGGAGTCCATCGGCGCGATCCTCGAGGAGTCGGCGACGGCGACCGAGGTGCGCTTCGCGGGCGCCGAGCGGGCGTTCGTGATGATGGAGGCGTTCCCGCTGCGCCGCGGCCCGGGCGGCAACCCGCGTCGCATCGAGCCCGAGGTGCTCCTCGGCGCGGACGCCTGGGCGCGCACGCTCGACGGCCTCGCGCCGGCCTGGGCGCCCCTGCCGAGCTCGCTCCTGCGGATCGGCGACGAGACCTGGCTCGCCTACGAGCTCGACGCCCTCGGCCGGATGCGCGCCGCGGTCCACGGCCACGACCTGCCCGACGGCGTCGACCCGCTCGAGGCGCGCCTGGCCTACGAGAGCCGCCGCCTCGCGTCCCTGGCGTGGGACGTCAGCCGCGACCGCTCCGGCACGCCCGACATGGCGCTCCTGGACGCCATCGCCGAGGCGACCGCCGAGTGCGCCGGCCTCGTCGCGGCGCTCGCCGGCCAGAACAGCCGGCAGCTCTCGCAGCCCCAGGGCGCCCCGGTCGACGTCGAGGAGCGGGTCTCCTGGCACTCGGGCCCGCTCGCCGACCTCCCGCAGGTCGCCGGGTTCGCCGAGCGGTAGGGCCCGCCCGGTCCGCCGCCGCGGAGGCGGACGGGAGGCCCGTCGGCGGCCCCAGGCCGGCCACCTCCCCGATCGGGGAGGCCCACCCGGCCCCGGGCCGCCCACCGCCTCGCGCGGTGGAGGGCCTCAGCCGCAGAGCGTCGGCAGCACCGTGCGCCCGTAGGCCTCGATCGTGCCCATCGGGTCCGCGCTGCCGATGAGCTGCAGGCAGATCGCGTCGGCGCCGATGGCCTCGATCTCGCGGATCCGCTCGACGTGCTCGTCGAGGTCCGCCGACGCGATGAAGCCCTCGTGGGCGAACTCCTCGTCGGTCATCTTCCGGTCGGCGAGCCCCTGCATGTCCGCCTGGCCCGAGATGTCCTCCGTGTAGAGCTCGGGCAGCTGCGTCGGCTTCCACTTCCGGGCGCCGCGCTGGACCTCCTCCTGGGTCGCCGCCCAGGAGATGCCGCTCTGCAGGACGATCGTCCCCGGCTCCTTGCCGAGGTCCGAGCACGCGGCCTTGTAGGCGTCGATGACGGCCGGCGCCTGCTCGGGGTCGCCGAGGGTCCAGAGGCCCTGCCCGCGCTCCGCGGCGATCCTCGCCGCCTTCGGGCCGAACGCCGAGACGATCATGCGCGGCGGGTTCTCCGGCAGCGTCCAGAGCTTCGCCTCCTTCAGGGCGAACCAGCCGGCGTCCATCGTCACCGTCTCGCCCGCCCACAGGCGGTTGATCGCCTCGAGGCCGGTGTCGAACCGGCGCTGCTGCTCCGGGACGTCGGGCCAGTCCAGCCCGAGCGGCGACTCGTTGACGGACTCGCCCGAGCCGACGCCGAGCGTGACCCGGCCGGGGTAGAGGCTGGCGAGGGCGGCGAACGCCTGGGCGACGACCCCCGGGTGGTAGTGGTGGACGACCGGGGTGACGCCCGTGGCCAGCGGCAGGGTCGTGGCCGCGCCGATGGCGGCGAGCGTGACCCACGCCTGCGAGCCCTGGCCGCCGGGGAACCACGGGGCGAAGTGGTCCGAGACGCCGAGGGCGTCGAAGCCCGCGGCCTCGGCGGCCTTCGCCTGCTCCACGAGCTGCGGCGGGGTGAACTCCTCGGTGCTTCCGGCGAACCAGTACTCGGTGCTCGACATCGGATCCTCTGCGTTGGGGTGCGACATCGGCCCGCATACCCTCGGGCGGCGGGCCGCGAACCGGGCTGGACGTGCGGGCGTCCCGGCCGCCGCGCCGCCCGTCGTCGGCCGGCCGCCCCGCCGCCCGTCGTGGGCCGCCCGCCCGCGCCCGCACCGTCCGTCCGCGTGCATCCCCGACCCGTCCCGACCGCCGGTAGCATCGCGCCACCGCCGGGCGGGCAGCTCCCGGACGGCGGCCGAGGACGTCCCGACGGCCGTCCCACCCGGACCCAGGAGCCCCATGAGCACCGAGCGCGCATCCGTCCCCCGCGACCGCGACGACGACTACGGCCAGGGCGCGATCGACGCGCGTCTGGCGTTCCTCCGCGAGCGGACGGACTCCGCCGTGGAGCACGTCGCGACCCACTCGCAGGACGCGGCGTCGCTGCCGGGCAACGTCGAGTCGTTCGTGGGCGTCGCCCAGGTGCCGATGGGCGTCGTCGGGCCGTTGCGGGTCAACGGCGAGCACGCCAAGGGCGACTTCTACGTGCCGCTCGCGACGACGGAGGGCACGCTCGTGGCGAGCTACGGCCGCGGCATGCGGCTGCTGCACGAGGCCGGCGGCGTGACGACGACGATCACCGACGACCGCATGCAGCGGGCCCCGGCGTTCCTCTTCGACGACGCCCGCGGCGCCCGGGACTTCGGCGTCTGGGTCCGCGAGAACGAGACGGAGATCCGCCGGATCGCCGAGTCGACGACGACGTCGGGGCGGCTCATCGAGATCGAGCAGTACCAGGCGGGCCCGGCGCTCTTCTGCCGCTTCGACTACACCACGGGCGACGCCGCGGGCCAGAACATGACGGGCAAGGCGACGGAGGCCGCGTGCCGCTGGATCCTCGAGCAGCGGCCCGAGATCCGCCACCACCAGCTCGAGTCGAACTTCGCGACGGACAAGAAGGCGTCGCACATCAACGTGCTGCGGACCCGCGGCAAGCGCGTCGTCGCCGAGGCGGTGCTGCCGAACGAGCTCGTCCAGCGCCTCACCCGCGCGACGACCGCGCAGCTCTACCGCTCCCGCCAGGTCGCGACCTTCGCCGGGCTCATGTCGGGCTCGAACAACAACGGCTCGCACTCCGCCAACGGCATCACGGCGATGTTCATCGCCTGCGGCCAGGACGCCGCGAACGTGGCCGAGTCCTCGACCGCGCTCGTCTACACCGAGCTGCGCGAGAACGGCGACTACCACTACTCCATCACCATCCCGTCGCTCATCGTGGCGACCTACGGCGGCGGCACCGGCCTGCCGACGCAGCGCGAGAGCCTCGAGCTGCTCGGCTGCTACGGCGCCGGCAAGGTCCACAAGTTCGCCGAGATCGTGGCGGCGACGGTCCTCTGCGGCGAGATCTCGCTCGCCTCGGCGATCGCCGCGCAGGAGTGGGTCACGGCGCACGACCAGTACGGGCGCAACCGGCCCTAGGGCGGCCCGCCCGGACCGATGAGTCCGGGCCCGCCGCGAGGTCCCAGCGGGTGACGGCGCCGCCCGGGCGCCGCGATCCGAGGAGGACGCGTGGCGACCACGGTGGCGGAGATGACGATGTCGCTCGACGGCTACGTGGCCGACCCGGACGACGGGGTCGGCGAGCTGTTCGGCTGGTACGGCGACGGGCCCTGGGCGCGGGACTCCGGGGGCGACGTCGCGGTCCCCACGGCCCGCGAGGGCTGGGCGTGGCGGACCACGGAGGCGAGCGCCGGGCACCTGCGGGAGCTCGTGGCCTGCACGGGCGCGATCGTCGCCGGGCGCCGGTTCTTCGACGTCGCGGGCGGCTGGAAGGGCGGGCACCCGCTCGGCGCGCCGGTCTTCGTCGACACGGCCGAGGTCCCGGACGGGTGGCCGCGGGCGGACACGCCCGACACGACGTTCGTGACCTCCGGCCTGGCCGACGCGATCGCGGCGGCCCGGGAGGCCGCGGGCGACGGGCTCGTCGGCGTCGGGGCCGCGCGCACCGCCCAGCGCGCGCTCGACCTGGGCCTGCTCGACGAGGTGCGGA
>WLOB01000267.1 GCA_009699505.1 Actinomycetota bacterium
CGGCGGCCTCGAGGAGGGCCGTCAGCGTCGGGCCGGCGTGGACGGGGGCGGGGGAGGTCGTGCTCATGTTCCAAAAGTAGATCAGGTATTGGGTATTTTGCAAGCGGGCGGCCTCCGCGGGTGCCCGGACGGCGCCGCGCCGTAGCACCTCGCGGCGTGCCACGCCGCGGTCCCCGGCCCGCCCAGGACCCCTCCGCGGCGCGGTACTCTGGGTGCAGTGGCCGGTTCCGTCTTCGACATCGAGCACGCGCTCGGACTGCTCGAACTGCGCCCGCCGTTCGGCAAGCGCGACGTGCAGCAGGCGCGCCGCTCGCTCGCGAAGCGGTGGCACCCCGACCTGGCGCCGCCGGGCAAGCAGTTCGAGCACGAGCGCCACCTCAAGGGCATCAACGAGGCGGCCGACCGGCTCGAGAAGCTCGCCGAGGACTCCCACGGCGGCGAGGTCACCGCGACCGCCGTCAAGGTCAACGCCGCCGCGGCCCGTGCGGCCCGCGAGGAGGCCGGCCGGCGCGCGTACGAGAACGAGCAGGCCACCCGCGACCGCGCGAAGCACGACCCGTTCGGCAGCCGCACCCCGGACCACTCCGTCGTCCACCGGTACGCGCGCTGCGTGTCCTACCCCGAGTGGGGCGTGGGCAACGTCACGGGCGTCTACTTCACCGGCGAGGGCGACGAGATCCTGCAGTTCGCCCGGGTCTCGTTCCACCTCGGGGTGCGCACGGTCCCGGCCGGCACGCTGCAGTTCGTCGACTTCTCGAAGCCCGACCCCGGCGCGGAGCGCGTGCAGCGGTTCATGACCGCCGCGCAGCACGCGATGGCCGAGGGCGAGTTCAAGGTCGCGGCGAAGCGGCTGCTCTACGCCCGCGACGCGGACCCCGCGAACGCCGCGGTGCTGCGGATGCTGACGGTCGCCCTGCTGCAGGCCGACGACCTGCCCGCCGCGGGCCGAGCGGTCCGCGACTGGCTGCGCGCCGAGGGCGAGCGCCCCGCGCCGCACCGCTTCGCCGCCCGGATCTACGAGGCCCAGGGCGCCAACCTGCAGGCCGAGGAGTCCGCCGCGCGCGTCGTGCGGCTGACCCCGGCCGACGGCGCAGCCTGGGCCCGGCTCGGGCGCCTGCGGCTGCGGCTGCACGACCGCCAGGGCGCCCTCGAGGCCCTCGAGCGCGGCATGCAGCTCGACCCGACCGTCGAGGGGCTGCTCGACCTCGCGCTCGCGGCGCACCTCGCCGGCGACATCGGCCGCCAGGTCGACGCCTGCCTGCAGGCCACCCGGCTGGCCGACGGGGCGACCCGGCGGACCGGGGCGGGGGAGTCCTCCGGCACCGACGTGCAGGACGGCGACGAGCCGCCCGCCGGCGTCACTCCCGAGCTGCGCGCCCGGGCCTGGTCCCGCTACGCCCACGCCCTGGCGCGGACGGACCGCACCACGGACGCCCTCGCGGCCGCGGACCGCGCCCTGGACCTCGCGCCGGAGGACCGCGAGGTCCGCCACCTGCGCGACCGCCTCCGCGAGCGCCTCCCGCGCGAGCTGCAGCCCGCGGGCTGAGCGGGCCCCAGGCTCGCACGGCGCCGCGGGCGAGGGACGACCGCGCGGTGCCGAGGCCCGTCGTGCCCGCCGGTCCGCGGGTCGCGGCCGAGGGGCGACCGCGGCACCTTCACGTCCGCGACACATCGCGGCGGCCGGGCGGCGGTTGACTGGGACGGATGCTCCCCCACGCCCCCGTCCCCCCGTCCGCGCCCGCGGCGCCCCGCGGCCGCCGCGCGCGCCGCTCCGGCCTGCGCGCCCCGCTCGCCGTGGGCGTCGTCGTCCTCGGCCTCGCGGTGCCGACCGCCGCGGACGCCCGCGACGCAGCGCGGGACGGGTCCGCGAAGGCCGGCCCGGGCACCGCCTCGCCCGCCAAGCCGTCCAGGCCCGGCAAGCCGTCCAGGCCCGGCAGGCCGTCGGAGCCCGGCAGGCCCGGGAAGCGCGTCGGCCCCTGGGAGCGCAGCGACCCCGACTTCGGCAGCGCCGGCAACCGCGTCGTCTACGCGCACCGCGGCGCCAGCGGCTATCGGCCCGAGCACACGCTCGAGGCCTACCGCCTGGCGATCCGGCAGGGCGCGGACGTCATCGAGCCCGACCTCGTGTCGACGAAGGACGGCCAGCTCGTCGACCGGCACGAGAACGAGATCGGCGGGACGACGGACGTCGCGACGCGCCCCGAGTTCGCCGACCGCAGGCGCACGAAGACCATCGACGGCGTCTCGTACACCGGCTGGTTCACGGAGGACTTCACGCTGGCCGAGCTGCGGACGCTGCGCGCGAAGGAGCGCCTCCCGGCGCTGCGCCCGGCCAACACGGCCTACGACGGCCGGTACCGGGTGCCGACGTTCCAGGAGGTCATCGACGTCGCGCGCAAGGCCAGCCGGAAGAGCCGTCGGACGATCGCCATCTCGCCCGAGATCAAGCACTCGACGTACTTCCGCTCCATCGGCATCGACCAGGAGTCGGCGGTCCTGCGCACGCTGCGGAAGAACCGCCTGGACGACCGCCGCGCGCCCGTGGTCGTGCAGTCGTTCGAGGTCGCCAACCTCCAGCGGATCGACCGCGAGTCGCGGGTCCGCACGGTCCAGCTGCTCGACGCGGCCAAGGGCCGTCCCGCGGACGTCGTCGCGGCGGGCGGCACCACGACGTACGGGCAGCTCGCCACGCCCGCGGGCCTGCGGGGCATCGCGCGGTACGCCGACGCGGTCTCGCCGAACACGGACTACGTGCTCCCGCGCGACCCGGCGACGGGCGCCTCGCTCGCGCCGACCTCGTTCGTGCAGGACGCGCACGCGGCCGGCCTGCCGGTCGTCGTCTACACGTTCCGTCGCGAGAACCAGTTCCTCCCGCTCGAGCGCCGGTCGAGCACCGACCCGGCGGGGATCGGCGACCTGCAGGGCTACATGGGACAGATGCTCGACCTGGGCGTCGACGCGCTGTTCACGGACAACCCGGACGTCGGCGTCGCCGCCGTGAAGGCGTTCGAGGCGAGGTAGCCCCTCCCGGGCCGTCGCCGTCGCCGCGGCGGCGTCGGCCCTCACGGACTTCTCACGCACGAGCGCCACGGCGCCGCGAAGATGACGGGCGATGCGCCGCGTCCGCCCGTCCGTCGCCCTCGTCCTCGCCTCGCTCGCGCTCCCCGCCGCGGCCGGGGGCCTCGCCGCGCCCGCGAGCGCCCAGGCCCCGCAGCCGGACGACGCGTGCGCGGAGCCGCTCGACCGGGGCGGGCGGGAGAGCCACCGGTTCGAGGACGGCCGCCGCACCTGGGATCCCGGTCGCGTCGTCGTCACCCCGACGCGGGCGGACCCCGACCGGTACTGCATCGAGGTCCGCTTCGGCGGCCGCGCGGTCCTCCACGAGTCGAGCACGAAGGGCTGGGAGCGCCGGGGCGGCCGATGGGTCGTCATCGGCGGGGACGGCGGCGGCCGGGAGCTCACCCGGAGCTACACCCGGACGGTGCGGATCAAGGAGCGCCGCCGGGTCGAGTACCGGTTCGACGTCACGGTCGGCGGGCGGACCTACCGCGCGTCGTTCCGGCTCCGCAACCTCTGAGGAACCCGTCGGCGCCCCGGCCGGTGCCCCGCCCCGGGCCCGGCCGCCCCGCCGGGTACCGTGTCGGACGTGCGTCTCATCGTCGCCCGCTGCGAGGTCCGCTACTCCGGGCGCCTCGAGGCCCTGCTGCCCGAGGCCCTGCGCCTGCTCATGATCAAGTCCGACGGCTCGGTCATGGTCCACGCCGACACGGGCGGGTTCAAGCCGCAGAACTGGATGACGCCGCCGACGGTCATCGAGGTCGAGCGCGGCGGCGTGCCCGTCCCGGACGAGGTCGCCTCGGGCTTCCCGGACCTCGGCGGCGTGCGCACCGTGACCGACGCGCGGATCGCCGCCGCGGGCCTCGGGCTGGCCGAGCCCGAGCCGACGCCCGCCGAGCGCGCCGCCGCCGACCAGGCCGCCGCCGCGGCCGCCGCGGTCGTCGACGAGCCGCTGTCGAAGATCGTCGTGCGCAAGCGCGCCGGCTCGACGGAGGACCGCCTCGACATCGTCATCTCCGAGGTCGTCTCGGACGTCTTCCACGACATGGGCGAGGCCGCCGCGCTCGAGAAGTCCGGTGTCGAGCGCGAGCTGCAGGAGCTCCTGGCCGACGCGCCGCACCACTGCGGCGACGGCTTCCGCCTGGTGCGCCGCGAGTGGCCGACGGACATCGGCCCGGTCGACCTCATGTGCCGCGACGAGGACGACGGCTGGGTCGCGGTCGAGATCAAGCGCGTCGGCACCATCGACGCCGTCGAGCAGCTCTCGCGCTACCTCGAGCGGATGCGCGACGACCCGGGCATGGGCGACATCCGGGGCGTCCTGGCGGCGCAGTCGATCAAGCCGCAGGCGCGCGTCCTCGCCGAGAGCCGCGGACTCGGCTGGGTCGAGGTCGACCTCGACGTCCTGCGCGGCGACCGCGAGCCCGCCCTCAAGCTCTTCGAGCTCTAGGCCGCCGTGCGCGCGACGGCCCCGAGCCCCCGGCCGTCCGCGCTCCGACGGTCGCCGCGGTCGCGGGCGCTCGTCGACCGGCCGTCCGCGCACCGGCCACGAGCCCTCGTCACCCGCGCGGGGATCGGTGCGTCGCGATGAGCGGGCCGTCCGACGAGGTCCCGGTCGAGGAGGGCGAGGGCCAGGCCCAGCTCGGCTGGATCGAGGCGGAGATCGAGGACGAGTTCCCCGGCCTCGCGCTCGTGACGGTCGAGGTGCCGTGCCGCCCCACCCGCACGGCGCCGTGGGTGGTCCACCGCCTGACGGACCTCGCCAACCGCATCACGGGGCCCTACGCGCTGCGGGTGCGGCAGCTGCCGGTCCCGGCGCTGCACCGCTCGTTCTACCGGCAGCTCGGCCTGGACCCCGACGTGCGTCGCCCGCCCCTGGAGCAGGCGCTGTTCGACCGCCTGTGGAGCGGCGGCTTCGTGCCCGGCGGCATGCCGGGCGACGCGCTCCTGGTCGCGCTGCTCGAGACGGGCGTGGCGGTCTGGGCCGCGGACGCCGCTCCGCTGTCGGGTCCGCTCGGGGTGCGGGGCGCCCGGCCGGGCGAGGAGCTGTGGACCGCGGGGCAGCTCCGGCCGCTGGCGAAGGGCGAGCTCGTGATCGCCGACGCGGACCGGCCGGTCGCGCGGATCTTCGAGCCGCTGGGCCCGCCGTTCGCGGTCGGGCCGGCCACGCGACGCGTCGTCCTCTACGTCCTGCAGGTGCCGGGCGTCCCCGCGCTCGACGTGCAGGAGTCGCTCAACACCTGCCGCAACCTCCTGCGCATCGCCTGAGGGCGGGGGACGGAGCGAGCCGGCACGCGCGTGTCGCTCGCGGCGGCCGCCGCGGACGGGCCCCGGGCGGCCGGGGGCGCGTCGACGACGGCCGCCCCACGTACCGGGACGGGGCGGATCGGATCGGACCCCGGTCACGTACGGCGTCGGTTCCCGGTCGACGCCACCGGCGCGCGCTGCTACGGTCGGTGGACGTTGAACGACGTGGAGGAGGTGCGGATGCGCGGGATCGAAGGACTCGAGCTGGTCGACGAGGAGCCCGTGGCGCCGTACGCCGGGCCAGCCCCGGCACGGCTCCCGCACGCCCCGTCCCTGCCCGACCGGGCGCTGGACGAGGACGAGCGCTCCGCCCGTCGCACGCTGCGCCGGCAGGTCGCCCGTCTCGAGCAGCAGCTCTCGATCGCGATCGCCGACGACCTGCAGGCCGGCGCGCGCGGCCGTCTGCAGACCGACGTCCTGTCGGCCCCGACGGGCGTCGCACGACTGCAGTCCCTCGGCGAGCTCGAGCGGCGTCGCGACGAGCTCGTCGCCCGGCTGACCGAGGTCGAGGCCCGGCGCACGGAGGAGCTCCACAACCGGGTGCTCCTGCGCGAGATGTACCGCGACCCGGCGAAGTACAAGCACGCCCGGCTCGAGACCACGGACCTCGCCGAGCGCGGCTGCCGCGTCTACGAGGTCGTGCCGCGCTTCGGCCTCGTCGGCATCCTCGGCGGCTGGTGGCGCGTCAAGGTCTCCTCCGGCTGCCCCTTAGCCCGGGCGGTTCCCAGCTTCGCGGGCGGTGAGGCCCGCCACACCGCCGGGCGGCCACGGGCCGCCCGTCCCGTGTCCGGGGGTGGTCGCC
>WLOB01000268.1 GCA_009699505.1 Actinomycetota bacterium
GCCCCGGCGGCGAGCGCCCCGGCCCCGGCCGCCCCGGCGGCCACGGGCACCCAGAGCGGCACCGGCACCACCACCGGCGGCACGGCCACCGGGACGACGGGCACCACGGGCGGCGGCACGTCGACCGGGACCACGGGCACGACCGGCGGCGCCGCGGGCACGGGCACCCCGGCCGCGGGCGGCACGTCCACCGGGACCGGCCAGGGCACGGCCGGCACCTCGACCGGCGGCGTCGCCGCGGGCGGCACCACCCCGTAGTCCGGACGACACCGACCCCCGCGACGCGGGCGGGAGCGGCCGCGCGGCGACGAAGCACCCCGCGACCCGCCGTCCGGCGCGACCCGCCGCCCCGGCGCCGGCGCGGCCGACCCGGCGCGACCCCGGGCGACATAAAACCGTCTCGCCCGGGCAGGACCGCCCCGCGGCGCGGCGAACGAGCGTGCATGTACGCAGATCGCCGCCTGCGCGTGCTCTTCAACATCGCCATGGTCCTCGTCGCCCTCGCCGGGCTGCGCTCCGTGTGGTTCGCGCTCGCCCAGGCCGACACCCTCAGCGTCCGGGCCGCCGGCCAGCAGCTCAAGGGCACCGACGTCCTCGCGCTGCGCGGGGAGATCACGGACCGCCGCGGCAACGCGCTGGCCGTCTCGGAGCCCGCCGCCGACGTCTCCGTGTCGTCGAAGCAGGTGCTCGAGCTGAAGACCCTGACGCCGCCGCAGCAGCCCGCCACGATGGCGGCGCTCATCGCGACCTCGCTCGACCTCGACGAGGAGACGGTCCTCGACAAGCTGACCTCCGGCAAGGGCTTCGAGTACCTCGGGCGGTCCATCCCGGACACGAAGATCCAGGCGATGAAGGACCGCGCCGAGCGCCAGGACATCAAGCTCAACGGGCTGGACTTCACGCCGCGCAACCGCCGCGTCTACCCCAACAACGCGCTCGCCGGCCAGCTCCTCGGCGCGTTCGGCACGGACGACAAGGCGCTCTCGGGCCTCGAGTACGCGCTCGACGACCGGCTGCGGGGCGTCAACGGCCGCACGGTCGACACGAACGCCGCGTCCGGCAGCTCGCTGCGCCGCAAGGTCGAGCGGCCGATGGTCCCCGGCAAGGACGTCGGCCTGACCGTCGACACCCGGATCCAGCAGATGACGGAGGACGCGCTGGGCGAGATGGCGCAGACCTACCGCCCCAAGCGCGCCACGGCGATCGTCATGCAGCCCGACGGGCAGGTCCTCTCCATGGCCAACTGGCCGCGGGTGAACCCGAACAACCCCGCCGGCTCGCCCGAGGAGTACAAGAGCAACCTGGCGCTCAACCTGAACTACGAGCCCGGCTCGACGTTCAAGGCCGTCGCCGTCGGCGGCGCGCTGCAGGACCGGGTCGTCACGCCGGACACGACCTTCTCGGTGCCGTACTCCATCCAGGTCGCGGACCGGACGATCTCCGACTCCCACGGCCACGGCACCGAGGTCATGAACCCCGGCCGGATCCTGGCGGAGAGCTCGAACGTCGGCTCGATCAAGATCGGCATGCGCCTGAACGCCGAGCGCGGCAAGGACGCCTTCGACGGCTGGATGCGGAAGTTCGGCTTCGGCGAGAAGACCGGCATCGGCATGCCGGAGGAGCAGGGCCTGCTGCTGCCGGTCGAGAAGTACTCCGGCTCCACGATGGGCAACCTGCCGATCGGCCAGGGCCAGTTCGTCACGCCGATGCAGATCGCCAACCTCTACGCGACGATCGCCAACGGCGGGGTCCTGCGCCGGCCGACGCTCGTGCGGACGGTCCAGGGGCGGCTCGTGACGCGCCCCAAGGGCACCCGGATCCTGCGACCCGAGGTCGCCAAGGAGCTGCGCGGCATGCTCTCGGGCGTCTTCGAGGCCGGCGGCACCGCCTCCGCGGTCAAGGTCCCGGGCTACACGCTCGCGGGCAAGACGGGCACCTCGAACGTCTACGACGAGCAGCTCGGCGAGTACGTCGAGAACCGCAACGTCGCGTCCATCGCCGGCTTCGCGCCGGCGCAGGACCCCAAGGTCGTCATCGTCGTCGTCGCGGACGAGCCCGCCGGCGGCGGCTACGGCGCGACGGTCGCGGGTCCGGCGTTCGCCGAGATCGCCCGCTACGCCATGCAGTACCTGAAGGTCCCGACCACGAAGTGAGCGGCCGAGGGCGCCCGCGCGGCGCCCGCCGACGGACGGGCCGCCCGCGCGGGACGGGCGTACCGCGCACGCCCCGCCACGACCGGCCGTCGTGGCCGGGCCCACCCCCCGGCCGTCGGGCGCGGGACGCCGCCCGCCCCGGAGCCGGAACGGCCGAGGGCGGGCGCGGACGCGGCCGGGTCCTCCTCTAGGCTCCCGGGCGCATGACGTTGGGGGACCTGTTCCACAAGACGCCGGCCACGGCGCGCGCCGTCGAGGTCTCGTCGCTCGCCTACGACGACCGGCGGGTCGGTCCCGGGACCGTCTTCTTCTGCGTCCGCGGGCTGACCCGCGACGGCCACGAGTTCGCCGGCCGCGCCGTCGAGCGCGGCGCCGCGGCCCTCGTGGTCGACCATCCGCTCGACTCCGGGATCCCCGAGGTCGTCGTCGACGACGTCCGCGCCGCGATGGCGCCGGCCGCCGCCCGTCTGGCCGGCGACCCGACCGCCACGCTCGCCACGGTGGGCATCACGGGCACGAACGGCAAGACCACCACGGCCTTCCTCCTGCGCGCGCTGCTCGAGGCCGGCGGCCGCCCGACCGGGCTGCTGGGCACCGTCGCCCAGATCGTCGGCGGACAGGAGCGCGACGCGGGGCGCACGACCCCCGAGGCGATCGACCTGCAGCCGACGTTCGCCGAGATGGTCGCCGCTGGCGACCGCGCGTGCGTGATGGAGGTCTCCTCGCACGCCCTGTCGCTCGGCCGCGCCGACGCGATCCACTGGGCCGCCGCGATCTTCACGAACCTCACGCAGGACCACCTGGACTTCCATCCGACGATGGAGGACTACTTCCTCGCGAAGGCCCGGCTCTTCGACGACGCCGGGGACGCGCCGAAGGTCGTCGACCTCGACGACCCCTACGGGCGCCGGCTCGCCGGGATGCACCCGGACGCGCTCACCGTCGCGCTCGAGGCGCCCGACGCCCGGTTCCGCGCCACGGACGTCCGCACCGGCCTGCGGGGCAGCACCTTCGTCCTCGACGGCCGCGAGCTCGCCACACCGATGCCGGGGCGCTTCAACGTCATGAACGCCCTGCAGGCGTACGTCGCCGCGGTCGCGCTCGGGGTCGACGAGGACGTCGCGGCCGCGGCGCTCGCCGACGCCGGTCGCGTGCCCGGGAGGTTGGAGCCGGTCGACGCGGGGCAGCCGTTCGCCGTGCTCGTCGACTACGCCCACACGCCGGACTCGCTGCACAACGTCCTGGCGGCCGCCGCCGGCGTGCTGGACGACGACCACGTTGCCCGCCACGACGCGGGGGAGGGCGGCGACCGCGGCCGCGCGATCTGCGTCTTCGGCTGCGGCGGGGACCGCGATCGCGGCAAGCGCCCGCAGATGGGGGCGATCGCCGCCGCCGAGGCCGACGTCGCGATCGCGACCTCCGACAACCCGCGCTCCGAGGACCCCGCCGCCATCCTCGACGAGGTCCTGGCCGGCGTCGACGGGGCGGGTGCGGCCGTCGAGCGCATCGAGGACCGCCGCGAGGCGATCGCCCGCGCGCTCGACCTGGCCGGTCCGCGCGACGTCGTGCTCCTGACGGGCAAGGGCCACGAGCAGGGGCAGCAGTTCGCGGACCGCACCGTGCCGTTCGACGACCGCGCCGTCGCCCGGGAGCTCCTGGCCGCCCGGACCGGCGCCGGCGAGGGGGAGACCGCCCGTGCGTAGTCGCGACGCCCTGTGGATCGCCGCGGCCGCCGGCGCGACCCTGGTGCAGGACGCGCCGGCCGCCCCGCCCGCCGCCCGCGCGGACGACGCGCCGGCCCCCGGCGTCCCCGCCTCCGCGGTGCCGGCCGGTCCCGACGCCCCCGTCGACGGTCCCGGTCCGACCCGCGCGGTCATCGACACGCGCGACCCCGCCCTGCCCGGCGCGCTCTTCGTCGGCATCCCGGGCGCGCGCGTGGACGGCGGCTCGTTCGCCGCGGACGTCCTCGCCGCCGGCGCCTGGGGCGTCCTGGTCCGCCCGGAGCACGCGGAGGCCGCCGCGACGGCCGGCACCGGCGTCGTCCTGACCCACGAGGACCCCGCCGCCGCGCTCGGCGTGCTCGCGCGGGCCTGGCGCTGGGACCTCGGCGCCACGGTCGTCGGCATCACGGGCTCCGTCGGCAAGACCTCGACGAAGGACCTGCTGCTCTCCGTCGTCGCACCGCACCGCACCGCGGTCGCCACGAGCGCCAACCTCAACACGGAGATCGGGCTGCCGCTGACGGTCCTCGCCGCCCAGGAGGGCACCGAGGTGCTGATCCTCGAGATGGCGATGCGCGGCAGCGGCCAGATCGCCGAGCTCGCCGCGATCGCCGAGCCCGACGTCGGCGTCATCACGAACATCGCGCCGGTCCACGTCGAGCTGCTCGGCTCGCTCCAGGCCGTCGCCGACGCGAAGGCCGAGCTGCTCCACGGCCTGAAGCCCGGCGGCACCGCCGTCGTGCCCGCCGACGAGCCGCTCCTGGCCGGTCACCGCCCCGCGGGCGTGACCCTCGTCGAGGTCCGGCCCGACGACGCGCTGCCCGACGGGCTGCGGGTCGCCGGCGACGTCTCGCCGACCGTGCTGCGCAACCTGCCGGCCGTCGTCGCGGCCGCCCGCGCCATTGGCATCGAGCCCGCGGGCGACGTGCGGCCCGAGATCTCGCCCATGCGCGGCCAGCGACTGCACCTGGCCCGTGACATCGTCGTGGTCGTCGACTGCTACAACGCGAACCCGATGTCGATGACCGCCGCCCTGGACGATCTCGCGGGCGCGACGGACGGCCGGCGCGTCGCGGTGCTCGGCGACATGCTCGAGCTGGGGCCCGACGAGAAGCGCCTGCACGCCGAGCTGGGCGCCCACGCCAAGTTCACCGGCGTCGAGGTCCTGATCGCCGTCGGACCGCTCAGCCGGCACACCGGCACGGGCTTCGGCTCGGGCGTCCACTGGGTGCAGGACGCGTCCGGCGCCGCCGACCTCCTCCCGAAGCTGCTGGAGCCGGGGGACACCGTCCTCCTCAAGGCCTCCCGCGGCATCGGGCTCGAGCGCGTCGCCGACCGCCTGCGCGGACAGGACGCCTGAGCCGTGCTCAAGGTCCTCGTCGGCGGCACCGCCGCCATGCTCATCTGCATCTTCCTGGCGCCACGCTTCATCGAGTGGCTGCGCCAGAAGTCCTTCGGGCAGTACATCCGCGAGGAGGGCCCGACCGGCCACCAGAAGAAGGCGGGCACGCCCACGATGGGCGGGCTCATCATCTTCGTGGCGATCTCGGTGCCGTTCCTGCTCCTGTGGGACGCCAACGACTGGCGGGCGATGGGCGTCTACCTCACCGGCGCGGGCCTGGCCCTCGTCGGCTTCGTCGACGACTGGACGAAGGTGGTGCGAAAACGCTCCCTCGGCCTGAGCGGCAAGGGCAAGCTGGGCGCGATGGTCCTCGTCTCGCTGCTGCTCTGGTACATCGTCACCGGCCCGGCGGAGCTCGATCCGACGGTCAAGGTCCGCACGCTGGACCTCACGGTGGACCTGGGTTGGCTCTACCCGATCTGGATCTACCTCGTCGTCGCGTTCATGTCCAACGCGGTCAACCTGACCGACGGGCTCGACGGCCTGGCCGCGGGCGTCACCGCGATCGTGATGACGGCCTACCTGGGCATCACCTTCATCGGCACCGGCGCGAGCGACCTGTCGCTCCTGGCCGCCTGCGCCGTCGGCGGCTGCGTAGGGTTCCTCTGGTACAACGCGCACCCCGCGACGGTGTTCATGGGGGACACCGGGTCACTGGGGCTCGGCGGCCTCGTCGCCGGCATCGCGATCATGACCAAGACGGAGGAGCTCCTCCTCGTCATCGGCGGCGTCTTCGTCATCGAGGCGCTCTCGGTGATCATCCAGGTCTTCTCCTTCAAGACCTTCCGCAAGCGCGTCTTCCTCATGGCCCCGCTACACCACCACTTCGAGATGAA
>WLOB01000269.1 GCA_009699505.1 Actinomycetota bacterium
GAGCGCACCGCGGCCGCGGACGCCCGGGCGCAGGAGCGGGCCGACGCGGCCGAGGCCGACGCCCGCGAGCGGATCGCCGCCGCCGAGGCGTCGGCGCAGGAGGCCGTCACCGTCGCGGAGGCCCGGGCGCAGGAGCGGATCGCCGAGGCCGAGGCCCGGGCGCAGGGGGCCGTCGCCGAGGCCGGGACGCGCGCCCGCGCGGAGGTCGACGCGGCGCAGGAGCGTGCGACGGCCGCGGAGGCCGCGGCGGAGGAGCGCGACGCCGACGCCGGCCGGCGCGTCGCGGAGGCCACGGAGCGGGCCACCGCGGCCGAGGCCCGCGCGGCCGAGGCGGAGGACCGCGCCCACGGGTTCGAGGCCCGCCTGGCCGAGACCACGCAGCGCGCCGTCGCCGCCGAGCGGCAGGTCGCGGCGCTCGACCAGCGCTCCGCCATCGCCGAGCAGCAGGTCGCCGACGCCGACGAGGTCGCCCGCGCCCAGCTCGCCCGCATCACCGCGCTCGAGGCCGAGCTCGCCGCCGCGCGGGAGCAGGCCGCCGAGGCCGGGCGTGCGACGGAGGACGCCGAGCGCCGCGCCGCCGCGGCCCAGGAGACGGTCCTCGAGGCGCAGCGGCAGGCCACCGTCGCCGAGGCCGGGGCGGCGAACGCCCGCCTCGCCGTCGAGGCCGCCGAGGCGCTCGCGGCGGAGGCCGAGCGCCGCGCCGCGGAGGCCGACGGGCGCGCGGCGTCCGCCGAGCGCGCGGCCGAGGAGGCCCGGCGTGCCCGCGAGGACGCCGAGGAGCGCGTCCTGAGCGCCCAGGACCGCACGGCGTCCGCCGAGCGCGCGGCGCAGCGGGCCCTCGAGGCGACCGCCGCCGCCGAGGCCCGGGCGACGGAGCGCGAGGCGGAGGCCGAGAACCGCGTCGTGGTCGAGACCGCCCGCGCCGACGAGCGGATCCGCGAGCACCGCACGGAGATGGACGCACGCCTGGCCGAGCTGCAGGGCACGGTCAACGACTCCCGGCACGAGGCCGAGGTCGCCCACCGCGCGCAGCAGGCCGCGGAGGCCGTCGCGCAGGCCGCCGAGGAGCGCGCCGCCGAGGCCGTCCGGCGGGCGCAGACCGCGGACGGCCGGATCCTCGACGTCACCCGTCGCGCGGAGGCCTCCGTCGTCGAGGCCGAGCAGCGCGCCCAGTCCGCCGAGGCCCGCGCCCGCCGCGCCGAGGAGCGCGCCGCCCAGGCCGCCGAGCGCACCGAGATCGCCGCCCACGAGGCCGAGGACGCCGGGCGGCGCCTCGACAACGCGGCGGCCTGGATCGCCGACCTGGAGCGCCAGCTCGCCGACGCGCCCGTCTCGCACCCTCGCGGGCACGAGCTGAACCAGAAGCTCGAGGCGGCCGTCGCCGAGCGGCACCGCCTGGCCCGTGAGCTCGCCGAGGCCCGCGCCCAGTCCGAGCGCACGATCGAGCGCCTGACGGCCGCGCACGCCCGCGAGCTCGACCTCCGGATCCGCGAGCACGACCGCCGCATGACCGAGGCCGTCGACGCGCAGCGCCGCCTGATCGACGAGCTGAAGGCCGAGCACGAGGACGCGATGACCCGCGTCCGCGGCCCGGTCGAGCGCGACGCCTGACGGCGGGCGGTCGTCCGGCGGCACCGGCCGTCGACGCGGGCGCGGGCCCGGTCCCCGACCCCTACGGCGTAGGGGTCCCGCCCGACGTCCCGGTGGTCCCGGGCGCCGGCGTCCGGCCCGGGGTGGTCGGCGTCGCCACTCCCCCGGTCGTCCCGGTGCCCGCGCCCGGCGTCGTCCCGGTCGTCCCACCGGCCGCGCCCGGCGCCGAGGTCGTCCCGGCGACCGTCCCCTCGGGCAGCCGCAGCGGCGTGGCCGTGGCCGTGGGCGACGCCTCCGGGGGAGCGCGGCGGCCGAGCGCCGCCGCGAGCTGGTTGATCGCCAGCACGCCGTAGGGGTCCAGGGCGACGGCGCGCTTGGCCGCGATCCGCATGCCGGGCCGGTCCGCCAGCGCGCCGCCGACGGAGGCCAGGGCGCTCCAGGAGTCCGGGTTGTCGGGCTGGCGGACCGTCTCGCGGATCGCGAGCCGGCGGGCCTCGAGCAGGTTGCCGCGACGCTCCGCGATCGACCGCCCGACCTCGAGCGGCTTGAGCCCGAACGGGTCGAGCGCGGCGGCGAGGGCGACGTCGCTCGTGGCGTCCTTCAGCCCCTGCGCGTCGGCGCCGCCGGCGAGCCGGTCCTGCGCGTCGGACGCCAGCCGGTCGCCGATGACGGGGGCCACGGTCGCGACGGCCAGGACGAGCGCGCCGACAAGCGACAGGGTGAGGACGAGGGCGCCGCCGGGCGCGGCGCGCTCCTCGCGGTCGAGCTGCCGGTCGAGCTCCTCGATCGTCGCGGGCGCCACGGTCCCGTCGGGCTCGACGGGCGAGCGCCGCGGCGCCGGTGCCGCCGCCGCGACGCCGAGCGCGGCGAGCACCGGGATCGACACCCCCGGCAGGTCGAAGTGCCAGTCGACGGCGCACTGCACGAGCCACGCCGCGACGGCGCCCAGCAGGGTCGCCTGGAGCGCGAGCTGTCGTGCATCGACGCCCTCCTCCCGCATCCGTCGCAGTCGCAGGACCGCGACGCGCACGAGGAGCCAGAGGGCGGTGCCCAGCAGCGCGAAGCCGATCACGCCGGTCTCCGCGAGCACCTGCAGCGGCAGGCTGTGGGGCTGCGTGACCTCGGTCGTGTCCTGGCGGTAGCTCTTGCGGATCGTGCCGAAGCCGCTGGGGCCCCAGCCCTGCAGCGGCCGGTCGGCCCAGGCGCCGACGGCCTCCGCCCACCAGCCCGTGCGGTTGGACGAGGAGACCGACAGCAGCCGGTCCGCGCCGGACACCGGGGCGACCTCGTCGACGGACGCCACGCTGTCGCGGAGGGAGGCGGCCGCGGCGCCCGGGCTGCCCTGCGACGCGACGAACACGCCGCCGCCGAGGACGAGCGCCACGAGCCCGACGGCCGCGCCGGCGCGCAGCACCCCGACCGTGCGGCGCGGATCCCAGGCGATCCGGCGCTCCGCCTCGCGCAGCGCGAGGGCGATCAGCCCGCCGAGCAGCACCGCCGCGACGAGGCCGCCGAGGACGGCCGCGCGCCCGTCCTGCGGGACGACCGCGTCGCCCTGCACCCGGCCGGTGGCGGTGATCGACAGGGGGATCGCGGCGACCGCGGCCGCGGCGACCATCGCGGGCAGCCGCAGGCGCGCCGCCCCGGAGGACCAGGCGACGACGACCATGCCGACGAGGAGCGCCGCGATCGCCCCGCGCGACTGGGAGAGGATGAGGGTGCCGATCATCGGCGGCACGAGCGCGCCGCAGGCCACCCGCCACGCGGCCGTGCGGGTCGCGTCGACGGCCTGCCGGCCGGCGGCGAGCGCCCCGATCGCCGCGACGAGGCCGAGCGCGTTCCAGTAGTCCAGGGGCCCGCGCAGGCGGATCGCGTTGTCCAGGCCGCCGATCGTCACGGCGGTGTCGGGCGAGAGGCGCGTGAGCAGCGCCGCGCCGCAGAGCAGCACGCCCCCGCCGATCAGCGCGACGACGGCGACGAGACGGGCGGAGGGCGCGATGCGGGCCGCCGCCCCGGCCACGAACACCGCGAGCGCGTACGCGGCGACGAGCGCGCCCCACGCGATCGAGCGGTCCGGTCGCACGCTCCACGCGGTCGCCACGAGGGCCCACAGCGCGAAGGCGAGCAGCAGGACGATGCCGAGGGCGGCGTCGCGGCGCGGGAGCATCCGGCCGAGCCCGCCGGCGACCATCGCGCCGACGACGACGGCGAGCAGCGCGGTGAGGCAGACCGCGACGGCCGAGGCGGTCTCGCCGTAGCCACCGCCCGCGAACGCGACCCCCGTGCCCACCGCGAGGAGGGCGGCGAGCAGGAGCCCGCCCGGCGAGGGTCGGAGGTCCCGCGCCGCCCGTCCTGCTCGGAGCGTTCGGAGGGCGGCGTGCATCGAGGTGCCCGACGGTACCATCGACCCGTGGTCGTCCGTGTCATCCGTCACCCGCGCCCGACCGGCGCGCCGTCCGCCCTGCGTACGGCGCTCGTCGCGTGCCTGACGGTGCTCGCGCTGCTCGTCCCGGCGGTGGGCGTCGCGACCGCGGACACGTTCGACGACATCTACACGGACTTCCGCAAGACGCAGGAGATCGCGGCCTGCAAGTACACCGTCGCGGAGCTCCGCGACGCGAAGGACCGCCTCGGCAGCGACTCGGAGCAGTACCTCCCCGGGTTCCCGGACGCGCTCGACAAGGCGATCGCCGCCGGCGGCTCCTGCGACGACGACGCGAAGCCGTCGGGGTCGGGCTCGTCCGGCGGCTCCGGGGGCTCCACCCCGTCCGCCCCGACGACGACGCCCTCGACCGCCGCGCCCGCGACGACCACGACGACGACCCAGACCGCTCCGGCCACGACGACCGCCCCGGTGGCGCCGGCCCCCACGACGCCCGCGCCCGCAGCGGCCGTCCAGCCCGCGCCCGCCGCGCAGGACGGCGTCATCGCCGCGCGTGCCGAGACCGCGGACGACGGCCCCGAGGGCTGGACCTGGGCCGTGCTGGCGGCGGCCATCGTCGCCGCCGCCGCGCTGGGCTGGGCGTTCGTGAACGCCACGGGCCGCGTGGCGTGGCTCACCCCGCTCGGCCACTCCATGGGCGAGGCCGGCTGGCGCATCAGCCTCCGCTGGGCCGAGTTCCGGGACTGGATGCGGTTCGGCACCGGCCGCTGAGCGCGGCCACCAGGGGGCTGCCGGGTGGGTGCCGGCGCGGCGGGCAGGCCGCCGACGCGGGCACAGGCGGGCGACGTCGTGCCGAGCGGTCGACGCGTCCGCGGGCGGGTGACGTGCCCGCGGTGCGGGCCCGGCGAGGGCGTGCGGCCGCGCGGTGACGTGGACCTCGGACGGCGTAGGCGGGGACGGCCCGCGAAGGCGGATCGTCCGTCCCACAGTGGAGATGGGCCCCACCGGGCGGTAGAATCCGTGAGGTCGGGCGCCCGGCACCACGGCGTGTCGGCGACGGACGCGTGCGGACGGTCCGCCCCGCCGCGGGGCGGCGCCGACGGTGGACGGTGGTCACTCCGGACATGGCCGTCGGTACGACTCGCGGGCTGGACGGATCGCGGCCGAAATTTCTTTTCGCCGGTGTTTGCAGGCGATCCGATGCGGGCCGGCCGCCGGAGGCCCTCCGGGGCCGGGGTTCCGTCGGCCGGGTGCGTCATGGTGTCCGTCCGTCGCCCCTGTGACCTCGTCGCAGGAGCCCGGGAACGACCTTCGCCCGGATGGTCCGGCGCCTCGCTCGAGGCCGCCACCTGACCTCCGGGAGCAGCACAGCACGGCAATCCCAGAGGAACGTAGGCAGGCATGGAACCGGCGAACCCGCCCATCATCAGCGACCAGCGAGCGGAGCAGGCGCTCGAGGTCAATCGCCGGTTCACCACGCCGGGCGTCCACCCCTTCGACCAGGTCGAGTGGGAGCTCCGCGACGCCGTCATCGGCAACCCGGAGAAGCCGGCGTTCGTGCAGCGGGGCGTCGAGTTCCCGACGACGTGGTCGCAGAACGCCACGAACATCGTCACGCAGAAGTACTTCCGCGGCCAGATCGACACCCCGGCACGCGAGAGCTCCGTCCGCCAGATCGTCGGCCGCGTCGCCGGCACGATCGCCGACTGGGGCCGCTCCCTCGCCTACTTCGCGACGCCGGAGGACGGCGACGCGTTCGAGGCCGAGCTGACCTACATCCTGTTGAACCAGCTCGCCGCGTTCAACTCGCCCGTCTGGTTCAACGTCGGGTTCGAGGAGTCGCCGCAGTGCTCGGCGTGCTTCATCCTCTCCGTCGACGACTCGATGGACTCCATCCTCGAGTGGAACACGAAGGAGGGCCGCATCTTCCGCGGTGGCTCCGGCTCCGGCATCAACCTGTCGAACATCCGCGGCTCCATGGAGCCGCTGTCCAAGGGCGGCACCGCCTCGGGCCCCGTCTCCTTCATGCGCGGCGCGGACTCCTGGGCCGGCACGATCAAGTCCGGCGGCAAGACCCGCCGCGCGGCCAA
>WLOB01000027.1 GCA_009699505.1 Actinomycetota bacterium
CGCAGCGCCGCGTGGGCACCGGTCCCGTGCGGCACGCCGGGACCGCGCAGGGCGCGCTCGGCCCGGACCGCCTCGGCGGCCACGAGGAGCGCCGCGGTGCGCGGACGGCCGGCCAGCAGCAGGCCCGCGGCGACCGCCGGGCGGGGCGCGACCACGAGCGGGGCGAGCCGCGCGCCGTGCCGGCGGGCGAGCGGGCCGGCCGAGGCGCCGTACCGGAAGCGCCGCACGAGGAAGGCGTCCGCCGCGGCCGGCTCCTCGTGGTCCACGACGACCGTCGGCTCGTAGCGCAGCCGTCCGCCGGCGTCGTGCAGCCGCCAGACGAGGTCGACGTCCTCGCCGTGGCGGAGGGCGGGATCGAACCCGTCGCCCAGGGCGGACCGGCGGACGACCAGCGCGGCGGTCGGCACGTACGAGACCGCGGTCCCCGGCACGACCCGGGCGGGCCGGACCCCGAGGTCGAGCGGCGAGCGTGCGACGCCCCAGCGGGCGACGGTGGAGGGGCGACGGTCGGCGGCCGCCCCGCCTCCCGCGGCGCCCGACGGCGGCGCCGCGCCGGTCGCCCCGCCTCCCGCGGCGCCCGACGGCTGCACCGCGCCGGCCGTCCCGTCCTCCGCGGCGATCCCCCGCACCCGGGGCGCGACGGCGACGACCGCCGGGTCCTCGAGATGCGCCACGAGCGGCGCGAGCCAGCCAGGCGGCGGGACGCAGTCGCTGTCGAGGAACGCCACGAGCTCCGTGCCGACGTGCTCCAGCGCGGTGTTGCGCGCCGCGGCGGGTCCACCCGGGACCGGTCGCCGGACGAGCGTCGCACCCGTCGCGTCGGTGGCCGCGCGGACGGCGCCGGGGTCGGTCGAGCCGTCGTCGACGACCACGACGTGCGGGTGGTCGCCGAGGGCCCGCAGGCACCGCGTCAGCTCGGCGGGGCGGTCGCGGACGGGCACCACGACCGTGACGTCGTGGACGTCGCCGGCCCCGCGCGGCGGCACGGGGTGGGCCACGCCGGCGTCGACGAGGCGCCGCGCCAGGCGTGCGGCGGCCGGGGCGACGCTCCCCGCCGACGCCCCCGACGCGGGGGCCCCGCCGGAGCTCCCGGGACCGCGGTCCTCCCCCGCCTCCACCGGCCCCCGGGCCAGCCGCTCGGCCACCACCGTGGCCCCCGCCGCGCTCAGCCGCATGACCCGCCGCGGGCTGCCGCCGACGAGCACCCGGCCGGCGTCGCCGACGGACGTCCCGGCGTCGAGGACGAGCCCGAACGCGTCGGGGAACGGCGCGGCCGAGGCGTCAGACCCCGGCACGCCCCACCGCCGACCCCGGCTCGTGGATGCCCGCCCGGCGGACGCCGGCCCGGCGGACGTCGTCCGAGGAGCGCGCACCGTCCCCGGCCGGCCCCCCGTCGCCCGACCGGACCCCGCCCGGCGGCGTCCCTCCACGGGTCGCCCCCGCCCACCGCTCGACGGTCACGGCGAGGTCCGCCGCGGCCCGCCGCAGCAGCGTCCTGCCGGCCTCGGCGCTCGCCGTGGTCGCGTCGCCCAGCACGCCCGTTGGGCTGACGACCCGCACGCCGTCGCGGGCCAGCAGCGGCAGCACCTCGTCCAGGGGGCGCACGTCGCCGCGGACCGCGTGCTCGCCGCGCACCCGCTCGGGCGCGAGGGCGAGCAGCACCGACGTCTCCGCGTGCCCGGCGTGCAGGTCCTCCCAGCGCGGGCTCCACGCGCGGACGTCGCGCCCCTCCGCGCGCAGGAGCCGCACCGCGCCGTTGACCGGGTCGACGTTGCCGCCGTGGGTCGAGAGCAGCAGCACGCGGTCGAACGTCTCCGTCGCCGAGCGGCCCAGCTCGACGAGGAGCAGCTCGGTGGCCTTCCGGCCGATCGACAGGGTGCCGGGGAACGCCTGGTGCTCGCCGCTGGACCCGAACGCCACCGGCGGGGCGACGACGACGCCGTCCCGCTCGCGGTCGAGGCCCTCCGCCAGCGCGACGGCGATGTCGGTGTCCGTCGTGAACGGCAGGTGCGGCCCGTGCTGCTCCGTCGCCCCGACCGGGACGACGAGCAGCAGCCCCGACGCGTCGGGGAGCTCCGTCCAGCGCAGGTCCGACAGCGCCGGCACCGCCGGGCCTAGACCGCGACCTTCGGGCGCCGCACGAACCCGTCGGGCACCACGACCGCCTCGGGCGTCAGGTCGTGGATCGACACGATGCCGAGGCCGACGAGGGTCTCGTCGATGCCGGCGCGCATGATCTCCAGCACGTTGTTGACGCCCGTCTCGCCGTTGGCGGCCAGGCCCCACAGGGTCGCGCGGCCGAGCATGACGGCCTTCGCTCCGAGTGCCAGGGCCTTGACGACGTCGGAGCCGCGACGGACGCCGCCGTCCAGCAGCACCTCGATCTCGTCGCCGACGGCCTCGACGACGGCCGGCAGGGCGCGGATCGTCGCCGGGGTGCCGTCGAGGTTGTTGCCGCCGTGGTTGGAGACCGAGATCGCGGAGGCGCCCGCGTCGACCGCGCGCCGCGCGTCCTCGGGGTGCGTGACGCCCTTGATGAGGAACGGCCCGTCCCACTGCTCCCGCACCCAGGCGATGTCGTCCCAGGACGGCTTCTCGGTCATCATCCACTCGCCGTACGCCCCGAAGAACGTCGGGGCGGGACCCTCGCCGTGCGTCATGTTCGGCGCCGTGAGGTCCGGCAGCGAGCCCGACTTCACGAATTCCGCCAGCCAGCGCGGGCGGCGCAGGACCTCGGGCGAGAGCTTCGCCATCGCGCGCAGGTCGAGGTGCTCCGGGATCGCCGGGGAGCCCCAGTCGCGGCGGTGCGCGAACGTCCAGTCGAGCGTGAGGATGATGCCCGGCGCGCCGGCGGCCTTCGCCCGGCCGAGGATCTGGGCGATCCGCTCGCGGCCGCCCATCCAGTAGACCTGAAAGAAGGTCTTCGGGTTGGCCCGGACGACCTCCTCGATGGACTTCGACGCGAACGACGAGAGCCCCATCGCGGTCCCGGCGGCCGCGGTCGCGCGGCCGACGGCGACCTCGCCCTCGGGGTGCACCGCCTGGACGCCGGTCGGCGACACGAGGACGGGCATCGACAGCTCCTGGCCCATCACCGTGGTTGCGAGCTCGCGCGGCTGGTTCAGGCCGGTGGCGATGCGCGGGAAGAACCCGAGCTCGCGGAACGCGGCGGTGTTGTCGTCGACCGTGGCGCCGGACTCCGCGCCGGCGATGAGCGCGCCGTAGACCGAGGCCGGCAGGCGCTTCTTCGCGCGGCGCTGGGCCTCGGCGACGGACTCGAACCACTCCTTCGTGCTGGCCATCTCAGCCTCCCTGCGTCTGACGGACGGTGAACCCGGCGAGCGCCGAGCGGTCGCCGGCGCCGCCGGACGCGCCGCGGTCGACGACCTCGGCCGAGCCGAAGCCGGCGAGCGGGTCCTCGTCGCAGGCCTTGTCGGGCATCGCGGCCGGACCGCCGAACCCGGCGAGCGGGTTCTCGTCGCAGGCCTTCGTGGGCACCCCGGCGATCGCGCGCAGGTCCAGCTCGGGCGTCTCGGCGGAGCCGCCCTCGGGCGGCAGCTCGATGCCGCGCTTCTTCGCCGCGGCCTCGAGGCGCTGGCGCTTGGAGAGCTTCTTGGAGTGGTCCATCGACGGCTTCGGCAGCAGGGCGTCGCCGCGCTGCTTCAGGAGCTCCTCGCCGTGGCCGAGCACGCACTCGGGGTCCGGACCGTCCATCGGCAGGCCGGTGAAGAACTTCGCGGCCATGCAGCCGCCGCGGCACTTGTCGAAGAACTGGCACGAGTTGCACGCACCGGCGGACTGCGGCTCGCGCAGCTCGAGGAACAGCTCGGACTCGCGCCACACGCCCTGGAAGCCACCCTCCGACCGGACGTTGCCGGCGAGGAACTCGTCGTGGATCGCGAACGGGCAGGCGTAGACGTCGCCGATCGGGTCGATCAGGCAGACGACCCGCCCGGCGCCGCAGAGGTTCAGGCCCGGCAGCGCGTCGCCGTAGGCCGCGAGGTGGAAGAACGAGTCGCCCGTCAGGACGTCCTCGCCGTGCGCGACGAGCCAGTCGTAGAGCTCCTTCTGCTGGCCCGGCAGCGGGTGCAGCTCGTCCCACGTGTCCGCGCCGCGGCCCGACGGGCGCAGGCGGGTGAGGCGCAGCTGCGCGCCGTAGTGGTCGGCGATCGCCTTGAAGTCGTCGAGCTGGCCGATGTTCTGGCGGGTGCAGACGACGGAGAGCTTGAAGCCGGAGAAGCCCGCGTCCTTCAGGTGGCCCATCGCGGTCATGGCCGTGTCGAACGAGCCGGGGCCGCGGACGTGGTCGTTGACGTCGGCCGTGGCACCGTCGAGCGAGATCTGCACGTCGACGTAGTCCGACGACGCGAGCTTCTGCGCGACGGCGGCGTCGATGCGCGAGCCGTTCGTGGAGAACTTCACGCCGACCTGGTGGGCCGTCGCGTAGTCGACGAGCTCCCAGAAGTCCTTGCGCACCGTCGGCTCGCCGCCGCCGATGTTCACGTAGAAGACCTGCATCCGCTGGAGCTCGTCGATGACCGACTTGCACTCGGCCGTCGACAGCTCGCGCGGGTCGCGGCGGCCGGACGACGAGAGGCAGTGCACGCACGCCAGGTTGCAGGCGTACGTCAGCTCCCACGTCAGGCAGATCGGCGCGTCGAGACCGGACTGGAACTCGTCGACCAGGCGGCCGACGGGGCGGTGGGCCGGGGCGGAAGCTGCGGCGGAGGCCGCGAGGACCTCGTCGATCGGGGTGCGACCGGCGACGGTGGAGGCGGCCGAGGGCCCGGGGACGACGGTGCTCATGCGGGGCTCCTGCGGGCGATCATGTCGGTGCGCGCCAGGGTGGCCAGCGCGGTCTCCATCGCGGGGCGCTCGGCGGCGGCGATGCCGCAGGCCTCCAGCGCGTCGGCGGCGGTCGGGTGGTCGGCGAGAGCCTCGACGACGGTCAGCAGCCGGGGGCTCTTCAGGAACGAGAGCCGGCGGGTGCCGAAGTGGTAGGCCAGGGCGCCGAAGCGCTCGGGCCGCAGGGCGACCTGCGGGTGCAGGGTCCAGGCGGCGGCGGGGTCGAAGTCCAGGCGGCGCCGGGCCACCACGTCCGCCCCCTCGGGCGACGTCGCGGTCGGGGCGTCCGCGCCGGCGGACGTGATGGTCGGCGTGCTCATCGGTCTAGTAGACGCCGCACATGCCGTCGATCGACACGTCCTCGACGAGGAGGTCGGCGTCGACGAGGGGCGCCTCGACGGTGGTCTGGTCCTGGGCGACGTCGACCTGCTCGGCGGCGTCGGTGGTCTCGATGGGGTCCATGGTCTGGGTCCTTCGCTCGGGTGGCCTGTGTGCTCGGGAGCACTTCTACCATGTTGTGTCACCGAGTGCCACTACTTTCGGCACCTGGTGCCATCGCGGCCGACGTGGGATGGTTCCCGCGTGGAGACGGAGGCGCGCGGCGCGGAAGGACCCGGCCCCGCGGGGCGTCCGCGGGCGACGACGGAGCTCGACATCACGGCGGCGTCGCTCGAGCTCTTCGACCGGCACGGCTACGACGAGACGACGGTCGACGACATCGCCCGGGCCGCGGGGATCAGCCGTCGCACGCTGTTCCGCTACTTCCCGTCGAAGCACGACATCGTCTGGGGCGACTTCGCCGCGCAGGTCGCCCGCTTCCGCGCGGCGCTGCACGCCTCGCCCGCCGACGAGGAGCCGATGCAGGCGCTGCGCCGGTGCGTCGTCGAGTTCAACGACTACGGCGCGGACGCGATGCCCGAGCTCCGCACGCGGATGCGGCTGATCACCACGGTGCCCGCGCTCCAGGGCCACGCGATGCTCCGCCACCAGGAGTGGTGCGACGCGATCGCCGACTTCGTCGCCGAGCGGACGGGCGCGGCCCCGACGGCGCTGCTCCCGACGGTCGTCGCACAGGCGGCGCTCGGCGTGTCGACGGCGACCTTCCGCGTCTGGATCGCCGACGGCGGCGACCTGCTCGAGCTGCTCGACGACGCGTTCGGTCTGCTGGCGGACGGATTCGCGGCGAACGTCGCCGCGGGCTGACGCAGCGGGGGCCCGGTCGACGCCCCGCCGCGCCGGGGTAGGCTCGCGCCCCGCCGAGGTCCGCCGTCGTCCCCGAGCCCCAGGATCCGCGATGCGCACCGCCCGAGCCCTCCTCCCCGCACTGACCGGCGCCACCGTCCTCGCCGTCGCCGCGCTCCCGGCCGCCGCCCAGGCGCCCGAGGCGGTCACGACGCTGACGGTGCGGCCGACCGTCACGCCGAACAGGGCGGGCACGCCCAGGAGGCCGCAGTCCGTCCGGCTCGACGTGCGCGTCGCGTGGAGCACCTCCGGTCCCGACGGGGTGGACAAGCCGATCGTGCAGCGGGGCGTCATCGACTTCCCGAAGGGCTCGCTCTACCTCGGCGGGTCCTACCCGCACCGGTGCTCGAAGGCGGAGCTCGACCGGGCGCGCCTCGACGACCGCGACCGGCTGACGGGGAAGTGCGCGAAGGCCGTGACCGGGTCGGGCACCGCGACGGCGTGGGCGGACACGGTGAGGACCCGGCCGACGTTCCAGCTCGTCAACGGCGGCGCGAAGCGGGTCTACCTCTACACCGTCCTGAAGAACCCGGCCCGGGTGACGACGCCGATCGAGGGCGTCGTGACGCGGGGCGGCAAGTACGGCGGCTACCGGCTGACCGCCACGATCCCGGAGGAGCTGCAGGTCGTCGCGGGCACGCCGATCTCGCTCATCGACGCCCGCCTGCGGACGACGGCGGAGGACTGGATCGCGACGACCTCGTGTCCGAAGGACGGCCGCTGGCCGTACCGCGCCCAGTCGTTCCAGGACTCCACGCCGGTCGCGGTCGTGGAGTCCTTCGTGCGCTGCCGCCGCTGAGGGGCGCTCAGCCCTCCAGGCGCATGGAGCGGCCGATGATCTCCTTCATGATCTCGGTCGTCCCGCCGTAGATCCGGGTGATGCGCGCGTCCTGGTAGGCGCGGGCGATCGGGTACTCCGTCATGTAGCCGTAGCCGCCGAAGAGCTGGAGGCAGCGGTCGACGACGCGGCCCTGGACCTCGCTGCACCAGTACTTCGCCTTCGCGGCGTCCTCGGCGGAGAGGGTGCCCTCGACGAGCTCCTCGACGCAGCGGTCGACGAACGCCTGGGCGACGTCGACCTCGGTCCGGCACTCGGCCAGCACGAAGCGCGTGTTCTGCAGCGCGCCGATCGGCTTGCCGAACGCCTTGCGCTCCCGCACGTACTCCACGGTCCAGTCCAGGGCGGCCTGCGCCGCGCCGACGCCCTGGATCGCGATCGACATCCGCTCCTGCGCGAGGTTCCGCGACAGGTACCGGAAGCCCTGGCCCTCCTCGCCCAGCAGGTTCTCGGCCGGCACGCGGGCGTCGGAGAAGAAGAGCTCGGCGGTGTCCTGGGCGGGCAGGCCGATCTTGTCGAGCTTCCGGCCGCGCTCGAAGCCCGGCGTGTCCCCGTCGACGACCACGAGGCTGAGCCCGCGGTGGCGCTCGGCCGGGTCCGTCTTCACGGCGAGGATCACGAGGTTCGTGCTGATGCCGCTCGAGATGAACGTCTTGGCCCCGTCGACGCGGTAGGCGCCGTCGTCGCCCTTGATCGCCGTCGTGGCGATCGACGCGAGGTCCGAGCCCGTGCCCGGCTCGGTCATCGCGATGGACGGCAGCAGGTCGCCCGAGACGACGCCCGGCAGCCAGCGGGCCTTCTGCTCGTCGTTCGTGCACTCCAGGAGGTACGGCAGGCACAGGTCGTTGTGGAGGCCGAGGCCCATGCCGAAGCCCATGAGACCGAGCCGCTGGATCTCCTCGCTCTGCACCTGGTTGAAGCGGAAGTCCTCGATGCCGGCGCCGCCGTGCTCCTCCGGCACGGCCATGCCCAGGAAGCCGGCCTGGCCGGCGGCCCGGAACGCGTCGTGCGGCACGGCCCGCTGCCGGTCCCACTCCTCGGCGTGCGGCGCGATCTCGCGCTCCAGGAAGCTCCGGAACGAGCTCCGGAACTCCTCGTGCTCGTCGTCGTACAGCTTCCGCTTCATGGTGCGTCCTCTCCGCCGTCGGGCGACGGCACGTGGGTGCGCCGACCGTACACGCCCGGACCGCGTATCGGACACCACGTCCATCGAGCCCCACCCGACCGTCCCGGGCGACCACCGGACGCCCTGGGGGCGACCCGGGGCGGCGGCCCGACGTCCTCCTGCGCCCGCCCCTCCGCCGGACGGGAGAGGAGAACACCGTCGACGGGGCATGGATGGGGCGAGGGTCCAGCGGGGAGGATGGAGGCATGCGAGCGCTGCGCCCGATCCCCCGCCACGTGCCCGGAACGCCCGGGCGCACCTCCCGGCCCGGGGGCCGCTCGTGAGCGCCGCGGAGCGGACGCTCCTGCTCGAGGTCGAGGGCGGCGTCGCGACGCTGACCCTGAACCGCCCGGAGGCCGGCAACCAGTTCGAGACCGCGATGGCGGCCGACCTGCTGGCCGCCGCGGAGGAGGTCGCCGGGCGCGACGACGTCCGCGTGGTCGTCCTGCGCGGCGCGGGCAAGGCCTTCTGCTTCGGCGGGGACGTCGCGTTCATGGCCGGCTCGGACGATCCCCGCGCGACGCTCGACGTGATGTCGGAGCAGCTGCACGCCGCCGTGCTGGCGCTGAGCTCGGGCGACGCGCCGATCGTCGCCGTCGTGCAGGGGCCGGCGATGGGCGTCGGCCTGAGCCTCGTCGCGATCGCCGACGTCGTCCTCGCCGGCGCGTCGGCGAAGTTCATGGCCGGCTACTCCAACGTCGGCCTGACCCCCGACGGCGGCATGACCTGGACGCTGCCGCGCAAGGTCGGGATCGCCCGGGCGACCGACATGCTCCTGCGCAACCCGACGCTCGACGCCGAGGCGGCGCGCGAGGCCGGGATCGTCACCGAGGTGCTCGCCGACGACGAGCTGCAGGACCGCGCGACGAAGGTCGTCGGACAGCTCGCGCAGGGCCCGACGCAGGCCCTCGGCGCGATCCGCCGGCTGCTGCAGGGCAGCCTGGGCGCCACGCTCGGCGAGCAGCTCGACGCGGAGCGCGCGAGCCTGCTGGGGCGGGTTGCCTCGGACGAGGCGCGGGAGGGCATGACGGCGTTCGCGGAGCGGCGTCGGCCGTCGTTCGCCGGCGACCCGGCGGAGGCCGGACGATGAGCGCCGCGGACGGCGGGATCCCGAAGGTCGGCATCTCCCTGGCGTACTGGCCGTGGTTCACCTACGACCAGCAGGTCGAGATGGCGGTCCTCGCCGACGACCTCGGCCTCGACGGCGTCTGGGTCAGCGAGGCGTGGGGCCAGGACGCCGTGTCGATGCTCGGCGCGCTGTCGGTCCTGACCGAGAACGTGCGCCTGGGCACCGCGATCATGCAGGTCCCGGCGCGCCCGGCGACGAGCGCGGCCATGGCGATCGCGTCCGTCGACGTGATGTCGAAGGGCCGGCTGACGATCGGCATCGGGCCGAGCGGTCCGCAGGTCTCCGAGGGCTGGTACGGCCAGCCGTTCGGCAAGCCGCTCAAGCGCACCCGCGAGTACGTCGCGACGCTCCGCCAGGCGCTCGCGGGCGAGAACGTGCCGGTGCAGGTGCCCGAGGACGCCGAGGGCGTCTCCGGCCTCGGCAAGCCGCTGCGGCTGCTCGTCCGCCCGGAGCGCACGTCCGTGCCGATCTACCTCGGCGCCTCGGCGCCCGGCGGCCTGAAGCAGTGCGCGACGATCGGCGACGGCTGGATCGGCTTCCTCGTGGACCCGGACCGCCCCGGACCGCTGCTCACCCCGCTGCGCGAGGCCCTCGCCGAGGCCGGTCGCGCCGACGACGAGGGCTTCGAGACGTGCTGCATCGTCCCGACCTCCGTCGCGCCGACGCTCGACGAGGCCCGCGACGCCGTGCGCCCGTGGATCGCGTTCTACCTCGGGGCCATGGGCGCGAAGGGCAAGAACTTCTACGTCGACCTCGTCGAGGGCTACGGCTACGGCGCGGCGGCGGAGGAGATCCAGGACCGGTGGCTCGCGGGCGACCAGGCCGCGGCCGCCGCGGCGATCCCGACGGACCTGCTCGACGCCGTGACGATCGCCGCGACGCCGGACACCCTGCAGGACCGGCTGACCCGCTTCCGGGCCGGCGGCATCGACACGCTGCTCTGCACCCCGTGCGGCGACCTGCTCGGGACGGTCCGGGCGCTCGGCCGGGCCCGGCACGCCGGGGAGGCCTGAGCGGCGGGGGCCTTTCGCGATCCGGGCCGTGCCGCCCGGGTCGCGTCCTGCGGCCCGCTCGCCGATCCGACGCCTTTATGCGTCGGAGCCCCGGCGATCGGGCAGAGACAAGCAAGGCGGTCCGCGTCGCGTGCCCGGCGCGGACCGTCCCTTCTGCTTACGGAGAACGACCGCACAACGGTTGTCCGGCTCCCCCATCCGGGTCGGACAGGGCGCCCGTCCGACCACGTCGGACGGGCGCCACCTCCTCCGCCCCGAGCCCGGTCAGGCTCGCGCCCGTCGCCCGTAGAGCGCGACGACGAAGAGGATGATCACGCCGTAGATCAGCTGCTGGATGTTCACGCCGAGGTTGGCGACCGCCACGAGCGTCGCGACCTGGCCGAGCACCAGCGCCCCGCCGAGCGTGCCGATCATGGAGCCGCGGCCGCCGAAGATCGAGGCGCCGCCGACGACCACCGCCGCCACCGAGCCGAGCAGGTACGGTGCGCCCATCCCGGTCGACGTCTGGGCGTAGAAGCCGACGATGACGATGCCGGCGAACGCCGCCAGCGCGCCCGAGAGCATGTAGGCGGTGATGCGGATGCGGTCGACGGGCTGCCCCGCCAGGCGCGCGACGTCCGGCGCCGCGCCGACGAGGAACAGCGCGCGGCCCCACCCCGTCCAGGACAGGAGCGCCTGCAGCGCGAGCAGCAGCCCCAGCCCGACCGGCACGACCGCGGCGACCTCGGTCCCCAGGAACGCGATCTTCGCCGAGGTGATGTCGGACGCGAACCTCGGGATGTCCGTCAGCTGCGAGAAGTCGAACGTCAGCAGGACGACGCCGAAGAGGAAACCGTTCATCGCGATGGTCGTGACGATCGGCGACAGCGAGAGCTTCGCGATGATCGTGCCGTTCACGAGGCCGACGACGGCACCGGCGGCGATCGCGGCGACGAACGCCCCGAACGCGCCGAGGCCGTCGACCGCGGAGAGGAACGTCAGCGCCGACAGCGTGACGGTGTTCGGCACCGACAGGTCGATCCCGCCCTGGATGACGGCCAACGTCTGGCCGGACGAGGCGATCGCGACGATCATCGCGAAGGCCGCGGTGGACCAGAGCGCCTCGAGGGTCAGGAGGTTCGGGCGGACGATGCCGCCGATCAGGAACAGCAGCGCGAAGACGACGAGCGGCCAGGCGGCGGCCGGGACGCGACGCAGCGCCTCCGTCAGCCGGTGCTGCGCGTCGCCGTCGGTGTCGGTGCCCGGTCGGGGCGGGGCGGCGACGGTGCTCATGCCGACGCCCCCTTCACCCGGGCGCTCAGGCGTCGGACGACCACCGGGATCCCGACGACGGCGACGATGATCACCGAGCCGACGACGTACTGCCAGTACGAGTCGACGCCGGCGAAGAACAGGACGTTGCCGACCAGCCCGAGGATCGCGGCGGCGCAGATCGTGCCCACCACGCTGCCCCGGCCGCCCGTGAAGCTCGCCCCCGCGAGGGCCACGGCGGCGATCGCGTTCAGCAGGTACGGGTCGCCGCTCTTCGGGTCGCCCGTGGCGGTCGAGCCGGCCAGCAGGATCGCCCCGAGGGCGACGAGGCCGCCGGCCAGGACGAACGCGGTGAGCTGCGCGGCCCGGTCGTTCAGGCCTGCGGCGCGCATGCCCTCCGCGTTGGAGCCGGCGCCGTAGATGTGGCGCCCGAGCGACGTCTTCTGCAGCAGGAGCCACAGGAGCGCCGCGGCGACGAGCACCCAGACGAGCGCGACCGGCACGTACGGGGCGAGCTCGCCGCTCGTGGCGAGGGTGACGCCCTCGGAGACCGCGCCGCCGGGACGGTCGAGGACCTCGGTCGCCAGCGCCCCGAAGATGAAGGACGACGCGAGCGTCACGGCGATCACCGGCAGCCGGCCGTAGGCGGAGAGCAGCCCGTTGAAGAGGCCGCAGCCCATGCCGACCGCGACCGCGAGGACGCCGGCGACCAGTGGCGAGGCGGACTCGAGCTGCGTCGCGAAGACGACGTTGGTCAGGCTCATGACGGCGGCGACGGAGATGTCGATGCCGCCCACCAGGACGATCAGGAGCTGCGCGAGCGCGACGAGCGCCAGGGGCGCCACGAGGTTCGCGGCGGTCTGGAGCTGGAAGCGCGTGAGCAGCTCGGGGTTGATCGCGACGTAGATCACGAAGAAGAGGACGAAGGCCAGGACGGGCGCGACGGCCCCCTCGCGCTTGAGGCCCACGAGGCCCGGCGAGCGCCGGAGGCGCGCACCGAGCGGGATCGCGGGGGCGCTCATGCGACGGCCCTCCGGCCGACGGCGGCGCCGACGACCGCGTCCGCGGTCAGGCGCTCGCCCTGCAGCTCGTCCGCCACCGCACCGCGGTAGAGGACGACGACTCGATGACACACGTGGACCAGCTCCTCGACCTCGGTGGAGAACCACACGACGCCGACGCCCTCCCGGGCGAGGGCGACGATGGCGTCGTACAGCTCCTGCTTCGCGCGGACGTCGATGCCGCGCGTCGGGTCGTGCAGGAGGACCAGCCGGCGGTCGCGCCCGACCCAGCGGCCGAACACGAGCTTCTGCTGGTTGCCGCCGGAGAGCGCGCCCGAGCGCTCCTTCGCCCCGCGGGTGCGGACGGACAGGCCGCCCAGGACCTCGTCGATCCAGCCCTTCTCGCGCTTCAGCCGGGGCGCCCCGCCGCGCTCGTGCGGCCGGGTCCACGGGGCGAGCAGGTTCTCGCCGACGCCCATCTCGAGCGCCAGGCCCTCGCGCTTGCGGTCCTCCGGCACGAAGCCGATCCCGGCGTGCACGGCGCGCACCGGGTCCAGCCGCCTGATCGCCTTCCCCGCGACCCGCCACGTGCGGGCGGTCGCGGGCTCCGCGCCCCAGAGGCTGCGCAGGAGCTCGGCCTGGCCGTGGCCCTGCAGGCCGCCGATGCCGAGGATCTCCCCGGGCGCGACGGTCAGGGACACGTCGTGGATCGCCTCGCCGGCGAGCCCCTCGACCTCGAGCGCCGCCGGACCGTCGGCGTGCTCGAGCGCCGGCGGCGCCGGGAAGGCGCGCGCCGCGGTGCGGCCGGCCATGGAGGAGATCAGCTCGTCGTCCGTCCACGACCCGCGCTGGAAGTCGGAGACGACGGCCCCGTCGCGCAGGACGGTGCCGCGGTCGGCGATCTCGCGGATCTCGCCGAGGCGATGCGACACGTAGACGACGGCGGCGCCGCGGGCGGTCAGCTCGCGGATGCGGGCGAAGAGCCACTCGACGCCCGGGGGCGTCAGGGCGGAGGACGCCTCGTCGAGGATCAGGACCTTCACGTCGCCGGAGACCGCGCGGGCGATCTCGACCTGCTGGCGGTCGGCCAGCGGCATCTCGTGGACGGGCCGGCGCGGGTCGATGTGCTCGAGGTCCAGCGCCGCCAGGACGCGCTCGGCCTCGCGGGTCTCGCGGCCGCGGGCGAAGCGCCGCAGCGACGAGCCGTCCGGCAGGCAGAGGTTCTCGGCGACGGTCCAGTCCGGGACGAGCGCGAGCTCCTGGAACGCGCACTGCACGCCGTGCCGGCGGGCCGTGCGGACGCTGCCCGAGGACAGCGGCTCGCCCCCGACGCGGACGAGGCCCGTGTCGGGGACGACCGCGCCGGCGAGCATCTTCGCCACGGTGCTCTTGCCGGCGCCGTTCTCGCCGACCAGCGCATGGACCTCGCCGCCCAGGCACGCCAGGCTGACGTCCCGGACGGCGTGCACCGCGCCGTAGCTCTTCGTCAGGTTCTCGGCGACGAGGACCGGGGCGGCGTCACCCCGGTGACCCAGGGACGCGCCACCCGCCTCGGCGGGCGCCGCGTCCACGGGGGTCGCGGGCGCGCCGGGCAGCGTGCTGGTGGGCGAGGTCATGCGCCGATCAGCCCTTGTACTCGGCCAGCGTGGCCTGCAGCGGCAGGTCGAGGCCGGGGAACTCGTAGCCGATGGCGAAGAGCGGCGGCTTGTCGGCCAGGCACCGCTTCGCGGCGTCCTCCGTCTGCAGCTCGAGCGGCTCGAAGTACTGCTCGCGCTCGATCTTCTCGCCCTCGAGGAGCTTCACCGTCTGCTCGAGGCCCTTGGCGTAGATCGCCGGCTGGCCCGAGACGAGGTCGGCGGTGAGGCCGTCGGCCATGTACTTCTTGACGGTGCAGCCCTCGCCGTTGTAGCCGGAGCCGCCCACGGTCGGGACGAAGTCGCGGCCGGCCTGCTTGAAGGCCTCCGGCACGCCCTGACCGCCCGCGAGGAACGAGTAGACCCCGTCGATGTCCGGGTTGGACCGCAGGAGGTTGGCCATGTTCTTCTGGGCCGTGGCCTCGTCCCAGCCGTTCGTGTCCTGGGCGATGATCTTCGCGCCGCCCGCCTCGAGCGTCTTGCGCACGACCGGCATCGCGTCCTCGTTGATCGGGACGCCCTTGAAGCCCTCGAGGACGACGACGTTCTTGCCGCCCTTCATGTTCTCGGCGAGCCACTTCGCGCCGGTCTCGCCGGCCTTGACCCAGTCCGTCGAGACGACGTAGGCGTCCTTCGAGGCGACCGGGCCGCCGTTGGCGACGACCGGGATGCCCTTGGCCTTCGCCTGCGCGATGACCGGATTGGCGCCGGTCGGCGAGGCCGGGTCGAACATGATCGCGTCGACGTCCTGCGAGATCAGGTTGCGCATCGCGGCGGCCTGCTGGGCCGGGTCGTTGTCCTGCGTGCGGACGATCTTCAGCTCGATCTTGTCCTTGTACTGCGGCTGCTTGGCCAGGGCCTGCAGCGTCGCCAGGCCCATCTCGCGCCACGGCTGGCCGCCGAGCGGCTGCTCGAAGCCGATGACGAACTTCTCGCCCGACTTCGGCCCGTCGGACGCCCCGGCCGACGACGAGCCGGAGTCGCTCGCGCTGCCGCAGCCCGTCGCGGCGATCGCGACCACCGCGGCGGCCGCGGCGGTGGCGATGCGGCGCGTCGAGCGGCCCCCTGCGAATGAGTTCCTCATGTCCCTCTCCCCTCCGGCCGGTCGGCCGGGTCCCGTTGCGCGTTCTGAACACCAGTGTTCTGAACACCTGATGTGCGTAGCTCTAACACGCTGATGGGCGGCTGGTCAAGGCGCGTTCGTCCGGCCCCGTCCTCTGCCGGCCGGGGGACGCCGCGAACCCCGTCCGGTCGGCGCCCCCGGGTCGCGCCCGCGAGGTCCGCCGGACGTGCACCAGCGCGGGTCGGGACCGATGCCGATCGGTGACGGTCACCGACACGACCCCGCATCGGACGCCCGGCCCCCGGGACCGATGCGGATCGGTGACGGTCACCGACACGGCCCCGCATCGGACGCCCGACCCGCGGGACCGATGCGTATCGGTGACGGTCACCGACACGGCCCCGCACCGGACGCCCGACCCGCGGGACCGATGCGGATCGGTGACGGTGACCGACACGGCTCCGCACCGGACGCCGCTTCCCCGCCCGCTCCCCGATCACGACGGAGGCCCCGCTGCAACGAGGCCTCCGGGTCCTGCCTGGGTGGTCGCGCCGTGCCGGGAGAGCGGCCGCGGGCGCGGACCGCTCAGCGGTGCACGCGCATGGCGGTCGCGTACGAGCGCGACTCGCCGGCCTGCAGCCAGATCATGGATCCGTCGTCGCGGGCGGCCTGCTCGCCCGCCACGTGGTGGGTCGAGGGCTCGAGGCCCAGGGCGTAGCCGCCCTCGCGCAGGTGCATCCACTCGAAGAAGGCCGGGAAGGCCTGCAGGTCGACGTCGAGCTCGACCGTCATGCCCAGCCGGTCGTTCACCGCACGGACCTGTGCGCGCCCGTCGGGGCCCGGCGTCAGCTCGTGCTCGAGCACCTGCTCGACGAACCTCGGCGTCGGCGGATCCATCACGAGGTGGTCGCTCCCCTGCTCCCCCACGCTGTCGGTCTGCCACAGCGTCCGGGCGATCGGGGCCTCGACGCGGACGCCCTCCTCGAGGAACGGCCAGCCCAGGTTGATGTGGTAGAGGAACATGTGCGGCGTCACGTCGGAGCCGTGGTTCGTGACCGTGTCGTGCAGGCGGATCTCGTCCCCGCCGAGGTCGCACTCGATCCGCCGGCGCAGCCGCAGGTGCTCGCCGAAGACCGCGGCCTGGCGGACCTCCCCCTCGCACCAGAGGACGCACGTGCCGTCCTCCCGCCACTCCTCGCCGTAGCCCAGGAGCCTCGCCGGGATGTTCGCCACGCGGCCGTGGAGGCCGTTCCACGTCGTCGCCTTCGGCGGGTAGTGGTAGTTGCTCGCGTCGCCCTCGGCCGTGAACAGCGTGTGGTCCATGCCGGCCGTGACGATGAGGCCCGAGAACGAGCGCAGCCACGACAGGCCGTCCTCGTCGCGGTACTCGTGCAGCCCGGGGTTGCGGAAGCCCGTCGGCGACTGCCAGCCGAAGCCGACCCCGCCGTGCTCGGCCGCGCCGATGTCCATCGCCCGGTCGACGAGGACGTCGAACGCCAGTCCGCTGCCCGAGCGGAACTCGAGCACGCGGATGCCGCGCTCGACACCGTCCTGCAGCTCGACGAGCCGCACGCCGCCCGCCGCCGCCAGGTCGCCGGCGTGCCGCGCGAGGCTCCTCCGGTCGTGGTCCTGCCCGTGGATCTTCATCGCTCTCCCTCTCCGTCCCGCTCCATGACTGACCTGCCCTCCCCTGCCCGGAACCACGTCGCGGGCCCGCGGTCCCTCCGGACGGCCGCCGCGCGGCCGCGGTCCTCCCCACGACGGTCGGCGCGCCCCTCGCGCGCCGGCCGCCGACCCTACGCCCAGCCCCAGGTGACGGACTTCAGGCGCGTGTAGAACCGGAGCGACTCCGGCCCGTGCTCCTTCGAGTCGGTGCCCGACGCCGCGAAGCCGCCGAACGGGACCGGCAGGTCGATGCCCGCCGTCGGCCCGTTGATCGCGACGACGCCGTGCTCCGAGGACCCGGCGACCTTCCACGCGTGGTGGAGGTTCGACGTGTGGACCGCGGAGCTCAGCCCGTACGGGGTGCCGTTGAGCACCTCGATCGCGTCGTCCACGTCCGTCACCGACAGCACGGCGAGGACCGGCCCGAAGACCTCCTCGCGCGCCAGCTCCGACGTGCGGTCCACGCCGGCGACGATCGTCGGCGCGTACCACGTGCCCACGAGGTCCAGGCGCTTCCCGCCCGTCACCACGCGGGCGCCGTCGTCGATCGCGCGGCGGACGAAGCCGTCGACGGTGTCGAGCTGCGCCTCGTCGATCAGCGGCCCGTAGGTCGTCGACGCCTCGGCGGTGTCGCCGGGGACGAGCGCCTCGGCGCGGGCGACGAGCCGCTCGAGCAGCGCGTCGTGCACGTCCTGCTGGACGATGACGCGGCTCGTGGCCGTGCACTGCTGCCCCGCGAGCGCGTAGGCGGCCGCGATGATGCGGTCCGCCGCGGCGTCGAGGTCCGCGTCCGCCAGCACGACCGCGGCGTTCTTGCCGCCGAGCTCGAGCTGGATCCGGGTCAGCGTGTGCGACAGCGCGTGCTTGAGGTCCAGGCCGACCGACGTCGAGCCGGTGAACGAGACCGCCGCGATCCGCGGGTCGAGCGCCAGCGCGTTGCCGACGACGCGGCCCGAGCCCGACACGGTCTGCGCCACGCCGTCCGGCGCGCCGGCCTCGCGGAGCGCGTCGACCATGTGCCACGCCGAGATCGGCGTCGCGCTCGCGGGCTTGACGATCATCGGGTTGCCGGCCAGCAACGCCGGCGCGAGCTTGCGCGCCGGCGACGCGGCCGGGACGTTCCACGGGGTGATCGCGACGGTCGGGCCGATCGGCTCCTGCCGCGTGACCGTCGTGAAGCCCGGGGTGCCGCCGTCGAACGAGCGGCCGTCGAGCGCGCCGGCCAGCCCGGCGTAGTACCGGAACGTCGCGACGCTCTTGCCCCACTCGCCGGCGGCCTCGGCGCGCGGCTTGCCGCCCTCGCGCCGCAGGTCGTCGATCGCCTGCTCGGCGCGCGCGTCGAGCAGGTCGGCGGTGCGGGCCAGGAGCGCGGCGCGGGCCTGGGGCGGGGTCGCCGCCCAGCCGGGGGCGGCGGCCGCGGCGGCGTCGACCGCGCGGGTCACCGCGTCTGCGTCGAGCGACGGAACCTGGGCGAACGTCTCGGCGTTCGCGGGGTCGACGACGTCGAGGACGGAGCCGTTCGGCGAGACCTGCTCGCCGGCCACGAGGGCGTTCACGCTGCGCATCAGGGGGTCACCGTTCCGCGGTTCGGGGTCTCGCCCGCCGGCGCCGCGCGGTGCGGCGCGGCAGGGGGGTGCACGTTCGCCGCCGGCATCAGGACATCACCAGTCCGCCGTCGACGTTCAGGGCCTGGCCGGTCACCGACGACGCCAGGTCGGAGGCGAGGAACGCCACCGCGCCGGCGATGTCCGCCGGCTGCTGCCCGCGGCCGAGCGGGATCAGCCGCGAGGCCTTGTCCTGGAAGAACTCCTCGTCCGTGATCTCGAGGAGCTTCGGGTCGTTCACCGCCGCCGCCAGGCGCTGCTGGCGGTAGAACGGCGTGAGCACCATGCCGGGGCAGACCGCGTTGACGCGGACGCCGCGCGGCGCCAGGTCGGTCGCCATCCCCTGCGTGAAGTTCAGGATCGCCGCCTTCGACGCGGAGTAGGGCGGGCTCGTCGTGAAGCCGCGGCGGCCCGAGACCGACGCGATGTTGACGACGCTGCCGCCCGTCTGCGCGAGCTGCTCGACGAGCGCCGCGGTCACGAGGAACGGGCCGACGACGTTGACCTGCCAGGGCAGGTCCCAGTCCGACTGGTCCAGGCGCGTGAACGGCATGCCGGTGCGCCCGGCGATGCCCGCGTTGTTCACGAGCAGCGAGACGGGCGCGGGCAGGTCGGCGTGGCCGTCGAGCGACGCGATCGCCGCCTGCACCCCCGCCTCGTCCGTGACGTCCATCGTCAGCGGGACGACGCTCCCCGGGTGGTCGACGGCGACGGAGGCCGCCGCGTCCGCATCCAGGTCCGCGGCGACGACGGTCGCGCCGGCCCCCACCAGCGTGGCGACGATCCCGCGGCCGATGCCGCCGGCCGCGCCCGTGACCAGGGCCGTCCGGCCGTTCAGGTCGATCTGCAGCATCAGGCTCGTTCCTTCCAGGTCGGCGGCGAGCGCCCGACGTAGCCCGGCAGGCCGTCGTAGCGCGCGGGCGCGAACCACTCGTAGTACTCGGCCCCTTCGGACCCCACGCCCACCGCGCCGTGCACGGTGTGCGGCTGGAACAGCACGAGGTCACCCGTGGTGACGTCGAACCGCTCCCCGTCGATCTCCAGCCGCAGCTCGCCGGCCAGCATCACGAGCCACTGCTCGTGCGGGTGGTGGTGCAGCCGGCCGTCGAAGACGGCGTCGGGCCGGGTCACCACCCGGGTCAGGCTGACCTGCTCGCCGGCGACCCACTGCCGGACGGCCCCCGGGCGCATGCCCGGGGCCTCCGGGACCGTGTCCCAGTCGATCCGCACTCAGACCCGCATCCCGGCGCCGGTGCCGATGGACCGCTCGCCCGCCCACACGTGGTCCGCGACGAAGTCCTCGTCGATCTCGACGCCCAGGCCGTTGCCCGTCGGCGGGTGCAGCAGGCCGTCGACGACCTCGATCGGCTCCGTCGTCAGGTGCGTCATCAGCTCGTTGTAGGTGACGTCCCACTCGAACATCGCCGGGTGCGGCGACGCCGCGACGAGGTGCAGGTTCGAGACGACCGTGAGGATGTCGTTGAACGTGTGCGGGTTCCACTGCAGGTGGTGCGCGCGGGCCATCGCCTGGATCTTGTTGACCTCGGTGATGCCGCCGGCGCGCGAGACGTCGGCCTGCAGGACGTCGATCGCGTCGGCCTGCACGAACGGCAGGAAGCCCGACGCCGTGTAGTGGTTCTCGCCCGTGGCGATCCGGACGGACCGGCGGGCGGCGCGCAGCATCGCATGGCCCTCGATGTCGTCGATGTCGATGGGCTCCTCGAACCAGTAGACCCCGGCCTCCTC
>WLOB01000270.1 GCA_009699505.1 Actinomycetota bacterium
AGATCCGCGCGTTCGACGAGGACTGGCGCTGGGCCGTCGAGACGTTCCCCCCGGGCTGCGCCTGGACGCCGGAGCACGGCCTCGTGCGCTTCGCCGACGCGGTGCCGGCCGAGGCGATCGAGGTGCCGAAGCTGCCCGGCCCGAGCGCGCCCGGGGCGCCGATCCCCGAGGACATCCTCCGCTCGACGCGCGAGACGCTCGCGGACTCCGTCGACCGCCACATGATGGCCGACGTCGACGTCGGCGTCTTCCTCTCCGGCGGCCTGGACTCCAGCCTGATCGCCGCGCTGGCCCAGGACTTCCTGAAGGCCCGCGGGCGCACCCTGAAGACGTTCGCCGTCGGCACCGAGGGCTCGTCGGACATCCTCGCCGCCCGCGTCGTCGCCGAGCACCTCGGCACGGAGCACCACGAGGCGCTCTACACCGCGGAGGACGCCGCGGCCGCGCTCGACGACGTGATCCGGTCGATCGAGTCGTTCGACCCCTCGCTCGTGCGCTCCTCCGTCCCGAACTGGTTCCTCGCCCGGCTGGCGGCCCAGCACGTGAAGGTCGTCCTGACGGGCGAGGGCGCCGACGAGCTCTACGCCGGCTACGACTACTACCACGACGACTTCGCGGAGCCGGAGGACCTGCACGGCGAGCTCGTCCGCACCATCCGCGGGCTCCACGACCTCAACCTGCAGCGCGCGGACCGCGTCACGATGGCCCACGGCCTCGAGGCGCGCGTGCCGTTCCTGGACCGCGAGGTCATCGCCCAGGCGCTGTCGCTCGCGCCGGGCTGGAAGGCGTCGGACACGACGAAGCCGCAGCAGCTCGAGAAGCGGGTCCTACGCCACGCGTTCGACGGCTGGCTGCCCGAGGAGATCCTCTGGCGCCCCAAGGAGCAGTTCGGCGACGGCTCCGGCGCCGCCGAGGTCCTGCAGGGCGCCCTGGAGTCCTCGATCAGCCCGGAGGAGTTCGAGCTCGAGCGCACGATCGTCGACCCGCCGCTGCGCACCCACGAGGAGCTCGCGTACCACCGGATCTACGCGCGGCACCTCGGCGGCGTGCGGCCGGACAAGACGATGAGCCGCTTCGCCCGGTCCTGACCGCGGCGCCGCGGGTCCGCGCGCGGCCCCGACGTGCGGACCGCGCGCCGGGCACCGCGGACCCCGCGCGGCGACGGCCGCGACGGACCGACCCGGGTCAGACTCCGCCGCGGCGACGCGAGGCGCCGAGGAAGAGCACGCCGGCCGCGACGAACAGCACGCCGACGATCGTGCTGCCGCTCACGAGGCTGACGATGCCCGCCAGGATCAGCAGCACGGCGGCGATGAGCGGGACGCGGGTCTGGTCCATGCTGCGCGCGTACCCGTGGGTCGCCGCCGCGACCCCCGGATCGCGGGCGGTCAGGTGATGAGCCGCTTCGTGCTCTGGCGGATCGCGAGGCGCCACATGACGAGCGCGAAGACGATCAGCGCGGCGAAGCGCGCGACGTCGTGCCAGCCGTCGAAGCCGAACGCGGCGCCGCGGACGAGCTCGACGAGGTGGTGCAGCGGGTTGAGCTCCGACGCGATCTGGATCCCCCGCGGCAGCCCGTCGAGCGGGAAGAACGTACCGGCGACGAGGAACAGCGGCGTCAGGATGAGCGACTGGTAGTACGAGAACGAGTCGATCGACCGCACGATCGCCGAGATCAGCAGGCCGAAGGACGCGAAGCCGAACGCGCACGGGAAGCAGAGCAGCGGGACGAGCAGCATGCCCCAGGCCGGGTCCAGGCCGAAGATCATCGCCACCAGGAGCGGGAAGCAGCCGTAGACGGAGGCGCGGGTGGCCATCCAGAGCGCCTCGGCGGTGACGAGCTCCTCCACGTCGACCGGCGCGGCGAGGATCGCGTCGTAGGTCCGCTGGAACTCGCGTTTGACGAACGAGCCGAACATCGCGGAGAACGCGGAGCCGAACAGCACCGAGGTCGCGACGGTGCCGGTGCCGACGTAGTCGACGTAGTCGTAGCCGTCGATCTCGGAGACGATCGAGCCGAAGCCGAACCCGAAGGCGAGCAGGTAGATCGTCGGCTCGACGGTCGACGAGAACGTCGAGCTCTTCCAGAACGACAGCCAGTTGATGACCTCGCGGGTCATGACGCCCTCGATCGCCAGGCGCTCGAGGCGGCCGAGGCGCTTGCGCGGTCCGGCGCCGGGTCGGGGTGCGCCGGTCGCCGGGGCCGGGGCGCCGGCGGCGCCGGACGGGTGCTGCGGGGTCGACGACATCAGGCCACCTCCTCCCCGGTCAGCGCGACGAAGACGTCCTCGAGGTTGGCGACCCGCTCGTGGCCGGCGTGGCCGGCGAGCTCGCCGCCCAGGCCCTCGGCCCGGAGGATCGCGACGCTCGTGCCGGTGCGCCGGTGGTCGTGGCCGGCCTCCTGGGCGGCGGCCTCGACGGTGCGCAGGTGCTCGGGCGGCCCGTAGACCTCGAGGACGGTGCGACCGGCGTGCTCGAGGATGAGGTCCTTCGGCCGGCCCGTCGCGACGGCGCGGCCCTCCGCCATCACGGTGACGGTGTCGGCGAGGCGCTCGGCCTCCTCGATGTAGTGGGTGCTCATGAGGATGGAGACGCCCTCGCTGCGCAGCCGGTCGATCAGGGCCCAGAGCTCCTGGCGGACCTGCGGGTCGAGGCCGACGGTCGGCTCGTCGAGCAGCACGAGGCGCGGCCGGTGGACGAGCGCCCGGGCGATCAGGAGCCGCCGGCGCATGCCGCCGCTGAGCGCGTCGACCTTCGTGTCGGCCCGCTCCGTGAGGGTCGCGATCTCGAGCGCGCGGCGGATCGCCTCCTCGCGCTCGGCGCGCGGGACGCGGTAGAGGCGGACGAAGACGCGCAGGTTGTCGCGGACGGTGAGCGTCGTGTCGAGGTTGTCGAGCTGCGGCACGAGGCCCATGGCGGCGCGGGCCTGCTTCGACTCGCCGGGCAGCGAGTAGCCGAGGACGTCGATGGTCCCGGCGTCGGCGATGGACTGCGCGGTCAGCAGCCGCATCGTGGTCGACTTGCCGGCGCCGTTGGGGCCGAGCAGGCCGACGCAGGTGCCCTCGGGCACCTCGAGGTCGAGCCCGTCGACGGCCTGGACGGCACCGAACGCCTTGCGGACGCCCTTCAGCGAGAGCGCGGATGGAGGAGGCACGCCGGGGAGCATGCCGGACGCCCCGGTCGCCCCTGCGCCGCCGCCCTTCGGGTCAGCGGATGCCGACGGTGGCGGCGGGGTGGGCGGGGTGCGCGGGACTGCGCCGCCCGCGGGCGTCCCGGCTCAGCGGATGCCGACCATGGCGGCGGGGTGGGCGGGGTGCGCGGGACTGCGCCGCCCGCGGGCGTCCCGCCTCAGCGGATGCCGACCATGGCGGCGCAGTCCCAGTTCCCCGCGCCGCGTCCGCCGTCCCAGAGCTTGGCGGCGAGGCGGTCCTGCTCGGCCTTCGACGCCTGGTAGGCCTGGGGCGTGCTGCCGCCGAGGCCCTTCCAGGTGGCGACCATGAACTGGTAGTAGCCCGATGCGCCGGCGCTGTTGGGCGTGAAGTTCTGGCCGCCGGACTCGCACTGCACGACGGACCACGGGATGGCCCAGCCGCCGCTCGCGCCCTTCGCGCCGCCGAGCGCCTTGGGCGTGGAGGACGGCGCGGTGAACTGGCGGGCGGCCTTCTCCTGCGCGGCGACGAGCTTCGCGAGGGTCCGCTCGGCGCCCCGGCGCTTGGACCGGGCGGTGGAGAGCGCGGCGAGGCGGGCCTGGCGGGCGGCGGCGACGGACGCGCGGCGCTCGGCGAGGCCGGCGGCCATGGACGCCATGGCGTCGCGTCGCTGCGCGGCGGCCTGTGCCTGCCGGGCCTGGGTGCGCCGCAGGCTGGCGAGGTCGTCCTCGTCCTCCTTCGCCTCGTCGCGGGAGTCGCGGACGATGCCGACGAGGCGGGTGTCGCTCGACTGGATCCGGCGGAGGAAGTTCACGCGCTCGAGCAGGTCCGTGAAGCCGCGGGAGCTGACCATCACGGAGACGACGTCGGGCTTGTCGGCGGTGTAGCGGGTGCGCAGCACGGCGGCGAGCTGGTCGCGGCCCTGCTCGAGGCGCCGGCGCAGGCGGACGAGCCGGGCGCGGGTGGCGCGCAGGTCCCCGGTGGTCGTCGCGAGGCGGCGCTGGGCGGCGTCGTGCTCCTGCTGGACCTCGGCCAGTCGCGACTGCGCGGCCTGCAGCGCGCGGGTGGCGGACGCCTCGAGCGCGCCGAGCCGCTCGGCCGTGCTCGCGAGCGACCGCTCGCGGTCCTTCTGCTGGTCGATCGTGCCCTGCAGGGCGGAGGAGCTGGGGGCGCCGGGTGCGACGCGCGGCACGACGGCCAGGAGCAGCAGGGCGATGAGCAGGCCGCCGGCGAACACGCCGATGCGGCCCCGGAGGGCGGAGGGTACGAGCATGGTGATGGCGCGTCGGGGCGGCAGCCGGACGCGACCGTCGAAACTAGCCGCGGATCCGCCGGCGGCCCAGCCCTGCACGGCATCCTGCGACGGGGCGCCCGCCGTGGTCAGCCGCGGCGCACCCCGCGCCGACGGAGCGCCAGCTCGAGCGCGAACCGGGCGTCCGGGTCCTCCGGGTCGACCTCGAGCGTCTCGCGCAGGCGGGCCAGCCGGTAGCGCACGGTCTGCGGGTGCAGGTGCAGCGCCTCGGCCATCCGGGGGCCGTGGCCGCGATGGTCGAGCCAGGCGCGCAGGGTCTCGAGGTGGCGCGCGCGCCGGCCGGCGGGCAGCGCGTCGAGCGGCCCGAGGACGGTGCGGGCGAGGTCGTCGGCGGCCTCGCCGTCCCCGTGGACGACGAGGTCGGTGAGGTGGTCGTCGGCGAGCACCGGGGTCTCCCCCGCGCCCGGCACGCGGTCGGCCGCGACGAGCGCGGCGAGGGTGGCGGCCCGGCGGTGCGAGCGACCGACGTCCTCCCAGGCGACGACGGGGCCGACGACGAGCCCACCGGCGCCCCGGGCCGGGGCGGCGGTCAGGCGGGCCAGGACCCCGGGGGCGGGCACGAGCCCGACGGCCACCCCGTCGACGACGGCGGCGACGATGCTGGGGTCGATCCGCAGGAGGTCGCCCGGCCCGTCGGCCCCGGGCGCGACGACGACGGCGACCCGGGCCGGCGGCGTCCAGGAGAGCTCGACGGCGGCGGCCTCGAGGTCGGCGGGGGCGCGGTCGGCGACGACGAGGCGGACGAGGCGGTCGCGGGCGCGCTGCGTCGCGCCGGCCCGCAGGGACTGCTCGTGCGCCCAGCCCGTGACGGAGAGCCCGGCGAGGCGGTGGATGTAGGCGAAGATCGCCTCGCCGAGCGGGACGAGCACCGCGGCGTCCGCCCCGCCCTCCCGCGCGGCGTCGGCGAACCGGCGCCAGGCGACGCGTGCCCCGGTCCGGTAGGCGGACTGCAGCGCGTCGAGCGTCCGGCCGGCGCGGACCTCGCCGCGGCCGAGCTCCTCGATCATCTCGTCGGTCTGCGACGCGCGGCCGGGGTCCTCGACGAAGGCGACGAACTCGCCGAGCGAGAACTCGACGCCGCGGCGGACGACCCGCCCGAACTCGCCGCCGAACGGCCGGCGGTAGGCCGGGACCTCGGCGCGGATGGCGACGAGGATCTCGTCGGCCACGGACGGCAGGACGGGCCGGAGCACCGCGCCCAGCTCGGCGGGCAGCGCCGCGATCCGCTCGCGGACGTCCTCGGTGGCCTCCGGGGTGCCCATGGGGCGATCCTACGCACGGGGTGATGAACGCGCACGCGACGACGGCGGACCCGAGGGCCCGCCGTCGTCGTCCTTCATCGCGATCGAAGCATCGCCAGGGCCCGGCACCGCCCTCTGCAGGTGCGCCGGGCCCTGCCGCCCCTTGGGAGGCCCCGGCCCGAGACGCTCGGGGCGGGGCCCGCGTCGCCTCCCCTCAGAGCTGGACGATCACCGACTTCGTCTCCTGGTAGGCCGAGAGGACCTCCTCGCCCATCTCGCGGCCCCAGCCCGACTGCTTGTAGCCGCCGAAGGGCAGCGCGGCGTCGTAGATGTGGTACGTGTTGACGTGCACCGTGCCCG
>WLOB01000271.1 GCA_009699505.1 Actinomycetota bacterium
CGGCCGGCCGTGGCGCCCGGCCCGCCCGGGGGCCCGACGCCGCTCAGGTGGGGACGGGACCGCCCGCGCGCAGCACCTCGCGCCCGCGGTCGAGGTCCCCGGCGCCGTTGAAGCTCGCGTAGCCCGTCGGCCGGTCGCCCTGCAGGAGCCAGACGGCGAACGCGTCGTCCTCCAGGCTGCCCTCGATCTGCACCCGGTCGAAGATCCGGCCGAGCGTCACCGACTCGAGGGACACCCAGTCGGCGAGGTCGGAGAAGAAGTACGGGACCGTCGCGTACGGCTCGTCCTCGCCGAGCCACTGGCGCGCGACGAACGCGGCCTGCTGCTGCGCGACGTCCTCGTGCTCGATCCGGACGTGCTCGCCGTGCAGCACGGAGTCGTACTCGCAGCAGTCGCCGGCCGCCCAGATCCCGGCCGCCGAGGTCCGCAGCCGGTCGTCGCAGAGCACGCCGCCGGTCTCCCCCAGCTCGAGGCCGGCGCGCTTGGCGAGCATGACGTCGGGCTGCGCGCCGACGCCGACGACCACCACGTCGGCCGGCACGGTCGTGCCGTCCTTCAGCGCGACGCCACCGACCCGGCCCTTCGGGTCCTCGGGGTCCTTCGGGGCGAAGGCCTCGACCTCGACCTCGCCGCGGACCTCGACGCCGCCGCCCTCGAGACGCCGCCGGACCCAGGCGCCCACCTCGGCACCGAACGTGCGCTCCAGCGGCTCGGACTCCTGCATCAGCACGGTGACCGGGTGGCCCTGCGAGGCGAGGCTCGCGGCGACCTCGCAGCCGATGTAGCTGCCGCCGACGAGCACGACCCGCGAGTCGGCCGGGAGCCCGTCGAGGTCGGCGCGGATGGCCTCGGCGTTGCGCAGGGACCGCAGGTAGTGGATGCCCATCAGGCCCGTGCCGTCGACGGGCAGCCGGCGGACCATCGCGCCCGTCGCCAGGAGCGCGCGGTCGAAGGTCAGGAGCTCCTTCGTCTGAAGCTTGACCGTCCGCTCCGCCGCGTCCAGCGACAGCACGCCGGTCCGCAGCCGCAGGTCGACGTCGTGCTCCTTCCACCACCCCTCGGGGACCACGAGGGCGTCGTCCCGGGAGGCCTCCCCGCGGAGGTGCTCCTTCGAGCCGGGCGGCCGGTGGTACGGGGCGTCGAGCTCGCGGGTCAGCAGCACGATCCGGCCGTCGTGGCCGGCCTCGCGCAGGGTGGTGGCCGCCGAGGCGCCCGCCACCCCGCCGCCGACGATCAGGACGTCCGTGCTCTCCGCTCCGCTCATGGCGGCGACGCTACCAACCGGGGTGCGCGCGGACCGCGCCCGGATGCGGGGACCCGAACGTCGTCGGGGTCGCTCCGGGGTCGGGCGTCGACGGCCGGGCCTCCCCGGCCCGCTCAGCGCTTCCGGCGCTCCGCGACGCGGCGCACGAGTGGCCGCCCGCCGTGGGCGGTCACGAAGGCGGCGGAGCGCTGCGGCACCCCGAGGTGCCAGCCCTGGCCGATCGTGACGCCGAGGTCGCGGACGATCTCGAGCTGCGACTGGCGCTCGATGCCCTCCGCGACGATCTCGAGCTCGAGCTGCGCGGCGATGGCGACGAGCGCCGTGATGAGCACCCGGTCGTCGCCCCCGTGCGGGCCGTCGAGGCGCTCCGTGAACGACCGGTCGATCTTCACGACGGCCCCGGGGATCCGCCGCAGCTGCCGGAGCGAGGACGCGCCGATGCCGAAGTCGTCGATCGCCACGCGCACGCCGAGGGCCTGGAGGTCCTCGAGCACGGCGACCGTCCGGTCGTCGACGAGGACGTCCTCCGTCACCTCGAGGCACAGGCGCCCCGCGGGGAGGCCCTGCAGCTCGAGCTGCTCGCGGACGGTGGCCACGAGCAGCGGGTCGTGGATCTGGCGCGGCGACAGGTTGACGGAGACGATCAGGCCCGGCACCGCCACGGCCGCGGCGCACGCCTCGGCGAGGACGTGCTCGCCGAGGGGGACGATCATGCCGCTCTCCTCCGCCACCGGCAGGAACCGGCCCGGCAGGACCATCCCGTGCTCGGGGTGCCGCCAGCGGACGAGCGCCTCGGCGCCCCACAGGCGGTCGCCGTCGAGCAGGGCCAGCGGCTGGAGGTGCACCTCGAAGGCCGAGCCGCAGTCCTGCAGGGCACGGCGCATCTCCTGCTCCGTGCGCATCCGCTCCTCGCTGCGCGCCCGGAGGTCCTCCTCGAAGAGCTCGACGCGCGCCCGGCCGCCGGACTTCGCCTCGAACATCGCGAGGTCGGCCTCGCGCACGATCGTCTCGCCGTCGAGCAGGCGGGGGCTCAACGCGACGCCGGCCGAGCCGGTCACGACGACCTCGCCGCCGTCGGCCAGCACGATCGGCCGCTCCAGGTCGTCCAGCGCGTCCTGCGCGGCCCGCAGGGCCTCCGTCTCGGCGCCCATGCCGGGGAACAGCAGCACGAACTCGTCGCCGGCGAAGCGCACGGCCAGGCCGTCGTCGCGCGCGGCGGCGGCCTCCAGGCGCGTGCCGATCGTGCGGAGGACCGCGTCGCCGGCGGCGTGGCCGAGCGTGTCGTTGATGCCCTTGAAGCGGTCGATGTCGACGAACACGAGCGCGAGGGGCTGCCCGTCGCCCGTGCCGGACTCCGTCCGCAGCCGGTCGAGCCGGTCGACGAGGCCCCCGCGGTTCAGCAGACCCGTCAGCTCGTCGTGCTCCGCGCGGTGCGCGAGCTCGTCGACCGAGCGCCGCAGTCGTGCGGTGAGGGCCTCGTTCTCGCGCACCGCGAAGACGTGCCGGAAGCCGAGGACGGCGATGATCGCCGCCGCTCCGAGCACCATCGGCTCGTCCACGTCGCCGCGGCGCGCGGCGACCACGAGGACCACCGCGACGGGGATGAGGAACGTGTACGGGAGCGTGAGCCACCAGGGCCACCCCTCCTGCACGTCGTCGCGGTCCAGGCGCAGGGGCCGGCGGGGCATCCAGGCCGCCACCGCGAGGCAGGCGAGCGCGGCGATCCACCCGAGCTCGCTCAGCGCGCTCGCGCTGCGGGGACCGGGCAGGTAGTGGACGATGCGCGCCACGTCGGCGAGGAGCAGCAGGCCGAGGCCCGCCACCGCCAGCGCGATCGTCCGGCGCGTGGGGAAGCTCGCACGCGACAGGACGAGCAGACCGAGCGCGAAGGCGACGGCGTCCAGGACGACGTAGGCCATCGCGGCCGTCGCCGTGAGGTCGGCGCCGAGGCCCGCGTCGCGCAGCGGTCGCACCGCGACGTACCAGCCCAGGACGCACGTGGAGCAGGCGATGGCGATGCCGTCCGTGGCGACGCGCAGGCCCTGGGCGCGGTCGCGCACGGGCCGCTCCAGCACGAGCAGCCCGGCGACGGCGAGCGGGGCGATCGCCATCTGCAGGACCGTGGTCGGGAAGGGCCCGTAGAGGCGGCCGCCCATCGACGGGTCGACCGCGAAGGCGGCGAGGGTCGCGCAGACCGCCGTGGCGAGGACGCCGATCGCCAGCCACGCCAGGCGCTCCCGCGGGCTGCGGGCGAGGGCGCGGCGGTGCGCGACGCCGAGCACGGCGATGCCCGCGACGACCGCCTCCGCGACGCGCAGGCCCCGGTCCTCGACGAGCCCGGACGGGCCGTCGGTGCCCAGGACGGCCATCACGGCGGCGGCGAGCGCCAGGAGGACGATCGCCGCGGTGGCGACGGCCGGCCATGGCCCGCTCGACGCGAGATCCGGTGGCGACCACGCACGTCGCTCGGCGGGGACGGACACGGTCGCCGGGATCCTACGCCGCGCGGGCCCCCGCCGGGGAGGTCTGCAGCGCGGTGTGCGCCGGGCCGTCGGGCGACCCGGGGTCGCGATCAGGTCGCGGGCATGTCCTCGCCGCTGGGGAACTCGGCCACCGGCATCTCGATCCCCTCCTGCTCGAACGCCACGAGGAGCGCCTCGCGGACGGCGCGGGTGACCCGCCACTGCTGCGACGGCGTCGTCTTGATCACGAGGCGGATCGTGATGCCGTTGGGGCTCATGGACTGCACGCCCCACACGGCGGGCGGCTCGAGGATGGACGGGTCGTGCTCGCGCAGGCGCTCGGCGGTGCGGGCGATGACCTCCTTCGCGCGGGCGATGTCGACGCCGTGGGCGACCGGGACGTCGAGGACGGCGCGCGACCAGTGCTGGCTCGTGTTGCCGACGGCGCGCATCTCGCCGTTCGGGACGTGCCAGACCGTCCCGTTGATGGCCCGCAGGCGGGTGTTGCGCAGGCTGAGGGCCTCGACGACGCCGACCACCGGCTCGCCCGCGGCGGACTTCGGCCGGAACGTCACCTCGTCGCCGACGCCGTACTGGTCCTCGACGAGGATGAAGATGCCGGAGAGGAAGTCGCCGACGAGCGTCTGCGCGCCGAAGCCGAGCGCCACGCCGACGACGCCGGCGCCGGCCAGCAGCGGGCCCAGGTCGATGCCGATCTTGCCGAGCGCCATGAACATGGCGGTCGTGTAGATCAGGCCCGTGACGACGCTCTTCAGGATGCCGAGCACCGCCTCGCGCCGCTGGTCGCCGCGGACGCCGATCTCCTGCGTCTCCTGCAGGACGTTCGGGGTGATCCGGCGGACGGCGGAGAGCCCGCGCGTCAGGTGCCCCTTGCCGACGCCGCGGCCGATGTTGACGATGATCCGCCGGGCGATCCGGTTGACGATCCAGGCGACGACGAGGATCACCAGGATGTCGAGCAGCCCGGTGGTGATCCAGTGCACCGCGTCGGCGACGTACCGGTTCGCGGTGTCCTTGAAGGTGCCGACGGTGCCGTCGTACATGCTGCGGCAGAGGTTGTCCTGCCACGAGCCGTCGTCGCCGCAGACGCGCGTCTGCCGCCGGGCCGCCCGCTCGGCCACCTCCTCCGCCGCGCTGCTCGCGGACGTCGAGCTCTGGGCCAGCACGGGCGTGATGGTCGAGATGAGACTCACGTCGCCGACCGTAACGAAGCCCGGGCGGCCCGCGTCGCGATCCGTCCCCCGCGGCCCCCGCGGGACGCCGTCGGCGACGAAAGCCCTGCAGCGGGAGGGGTTCCACGGCGGCGGGCGTGCCCACCCTCACGCAGCACCGGCACCCGGGGTGTAGTCTCCTTCTTCGGTGCGCTCGTGCGCCGTCGCCGTCGGACTCTCCTTCGCGGCGCCTCCCGAGCCCACCTTGTTCCCGCGTTCTCTCCACGCGCGACGCCCCGCTCCCATCGAGGACGGGCACGATCGCGGCCGGTAGCTAGAGCGCTCCCACCGGCCGGCATCGCAGCTCGCCACGTCCTCTCAGAGGAGCACCATGTCCCAGACCTTCGCCGACCTCGGCGTGTCCAACGCCGTCGCCACCGCACTCGCGGACCGCGGCATGGAGTCGCCGTTCGCCATCCAGGAGCTCGCGCTCCCGGACGCCCTCGCGGGCCGCGACGTCCTCGTCGCCTCCCCCACCGGCTCCGGCAAGACGATCGCCTTCGGCGTCGCCCTCGTCGAGGGCATCGAGGCCGAGGACCCGCGCCCGAGCGCCCTCGTGCTCGTCCCGACCCGCGAGCTCGCCACGCAGATCGTGGACGAGATCCGCGAGATCGCCCACTCCCGCGCGCTGGCCGTCACCGCCGTCTTCGGCGGCGCCGGCATCGAGAAGCAGGCCCGCCTGGCCACCCGCTCGCACATCCTCGTCGCGACCCCGGGCCGCCTGGAGGACCTCCTCCAGCGCCGCGCCGTGTCGCTGGCCGACGTGAAGATGCTCGTCCTCGACGAGGCCGACCGCATGCTCGACATGGGCTTCCAGCCCGCCGTCAAGCGCATCGTCTCGCAGTGCCGCACGGACCGCCAGACGCTCTTCCTGTCGGCCACGCTCGACGGCCGCGTCGGCGAGATCGCCCGCGCCTACACGCGCGACCCGAAGCTCATCGAGTACCAGCACGAGAAGAAGGACCAGGGGAAGATCGAGCACCGCTTCCGCCAGGTCACGCGGGACGACAAGATCGACCACCTCGTCGACCAGCTCAAGGACCGCGACCGCGGCCTGGCCGTCGTCTTCGTGAAGACGAAGTTCGGCGC
>WLOB01000272.1 GCA_009699505.1 Actinomycetota bacterium
CGGCGCCTCCTGCAGGAAGGAGTCGTCGACGTGGCGGAGCGGGTCGGCCGGCATCGGCGGAGCATAGCCGCGCACCGCCGGTCGCCCTACCCGCGGGTAGGCCTCCGCGGCCCGTCGCTCAGAGCCAGCCCACGCGCCGCAGGCGGCGGTAGAGCGCCGCGCAGACGCCGAGGGTCACGAGGAGGACGGCCGGGTAGCCGAGGTTCCACCGCAGCTCCGGCATGTGCTCGAAGTTCATGCCGTAGAGCCCGAAGATCATCGTCGGCACGACCGCGATGGCGGCCCAGGAGGAGATCTTCCGGGCGTCCTCGTTCTGACGCAGCGAGATCTGCGCGAGGTTGGCGTCGAGGACCCCCGAGAGGACGTCGTCGATCGAGTTGACGGCCTCCGCGTCCCGGACGAGGTGGTCCAGGACGTCCCGCAGGTACGGGCGCGCGCGTTCGGGCACCGGCAGGTCGCGGTCCTCGACGAGCCGCGTCAGCGGGTGCACGAGCGGGCCGACGGCCTTCTTGAACGCGATCACCTCCCGCTTGAGCCGGTAGATGCGCTCCGTCGTGTTGTCGCGCTCGTCGGAGAAGACCGTCGCCTCGACCTCGTCGACGTCGTTGTAGAGGCCCTCGAGGACGTCGGAGTACTCGTCCACGACGCGGTCGACGATCGCGTGGAAGACCGCGCCGGGCCCCCGCTCCATGCGGGTGCGGTCGTGCTCGAGGTCCTCGCGCAGCCCGTCGAGCGCCACCGGCGCGCCGTGGCGCACCGTGATGACGAACTTCGGGCCGACGACGACCATGAGCTCGCCGACCTCGACGTGCTCCGTCTCGTCGACGTACTCCGCCGTCTTCATCACGAGCGAGATCAGCCCGTCGCCCAGCTCGAGCTTGGGCCGCTGGTGGGCGTGGATCGCGTCCTCGACGAGCAGCGGGTGCAGGCCGAACTGGGTCCCGAGCGCCTCGACGGCCTCGGGCTCCGGGTCGTGCAGCCCGATCCAGACGAAGCCGTCCTCGGTGCGGTACGCCCGCTCGAGCGCCTCGGTCAGCGGCAGGACCCCGCCCTCCCGACGGCCCTTGTCGTAGACCGCGCAGTCCGTCAGGGCCTCGTCGACGGAGCGGGCCTCCGTCGGCCCCGGCGGCGGCGTCGGCGTGAGCCGGGAGCGGTCGGCGCGGAGCTCGCGCAGGTGGCGGTGCTGGGGGGGACGGCGCATGGATCACGGGGTCGGTCGACGACCCGCGGAAGCCTACGCCCCGTGGTCGGCGGGCCGTCCACGGCGGGGCGGGCCGGCCCGGTGGCCCGGAAGGGCTCCCGCGCCGCGCCGGGACCTGCGTCGACCGGCCCGGGCGGGCGTAGAGTCGTCCCATGCGCATCCCCCCGATCGCCATCGCCCTCTCCGCCGCGGCGGCGCTCGGGGCCACGGCCGCGGTCGCGACGGCCCAGGACACCCCGCCGTTCGAGCCCGAGCCGACGACGACCACCACGCCCACCACGACGGCGCCCGCACCACCGGCCGACGCCTCGGCGCCGGTCGTCGCGATCCGGGTGCCGGCGACCCGCGTCGGCCGGCGGATCACGAGCATCCGCATCACGATGAAGGACCCCGACAGCGACGTCTCGTACGCGCAGGTCGACGTGAAGCGCCGGATCCGCCTGGCCCAGGGCGTCCGCGACCAGGCCTACGACGGCCGCCGGTGGCGCACGACCACGAGCGCCACGAAGTACCGGATCTACCCCGAGGTCGGCCGGCGCTCCGTCGCCTACGTCCTGCGGCTGCCCAAGGGCATGCCCGCGGCCCGCTACTGGATCGCGGTGAAGGCCCAGAACGAGCCGGGCGCCTCGCGCACGAAGCGCGTTTCCTTCCGGACCCGCTGAGGCTCCGCGGGCGCGGCCCGCGGCCGCGCGAGGCGCGCGGACGCCGCTGCGCCGGCCTTCCGGGCGGCGCGCGGCGGGCCTCGACCGTCGGCCCCTACTTCGGGCCGACGTAGTGCAGGTAGAGCCCGCCGCCCGTGCAGGTGAAGGCGAGGTAGTTGTAGCGCGTGCTGACGGCCACGTCGGAGACCGTGCCCTGCCCGACGGGGCAGGCGCCCTGCGGGATGCTGTACCCGCCGCGGCGCTGGGTGCGGTCCAGGAGGCGCACCTCGAGGCAGGCGTGGCGCCCGTTGCCGAACGCGACCGCGTTGCCGCCGCCGTTCGTCGACGAGCGGCTCTGCGTCGTGCCGAACCGCTTGAGCAGCACGGGGCCTCCGATGGTCTCGGCGCGCCAGGCCCCGCCGTCGCGCACGAAGGAGATCGCGCGCACGTAGCCGCCGCGCCGGCCCGGGTACGGGTCGCCGCCGTCGGCGTGCGGGTGCGAGCCCGCGGCGATCCGGCGGGTGCGCCCGTCGATCGTCACGGTGTAGATCGTGCCGCTGCGCTCGAAGGCGGCCTGTCGGCCGTTCAGCGTCGTGGACGGCGACGTGATCCCGGGGCCGCCGACGAGGCGTCGGGTGCGGCCGCCGCGCTGGACGTAGAGCCCGCGGTCCGTGGAGACGTAGACGACGGACGAGTCGCCCGAGACCGCGACGCCCGTGGCCGCGCCCGGCACGTCGAGCCGCCGGACGGCGCCCCCGTAGACGGGCCGGACGAACGCGCTCGTGCCGGTCGGGTTGCCGCCCGGGGCGAGGTTCGTCGCGGTCGAGAGGAAGGCGAGCACCTTCGGGGTCACCGCGCGGTCGTTGCGGCCGGTCGAGCCGGCGATCGCGGCGCCCCACGAGTCGCCGTCGGCCGCGGTGCCGCCCATGCCGACGGAGACGATCTGGTTCGACCCCAGCGACCACGGGTTGGCGTTCGGCGACACCCTGCCGCCGCGGATCGCCATGAAGACGTTGCGCCGCCCGGCCTGCACCGGCACGGCGATGTTCGTCGCGGTCGACGTGTACGCCAGGAAGCGGTTCGCGCGGCTGTCGCGGGAGAAGACGGGGTCGGTCACGACGCCGTCGGGCATGCCGCCCGACGGGGTGGTCGCGACGAGCCGCTGGCGGGCGGTGAGGTCCCGGGTGCTGACGTACCGCGTGGCGCAGGCACCGGCCTTCAGGCCGCCGGGGCCCGGGATCGGGGTCTCGGGCTCGACGGGCGTCGGGGTCGGCGTGCCGGGCACCGTCGGCGACGGTGAGGGCGTCGGGGCGGGCGCGGGCGTCGTGGGGACGGTCGGCAGCCCGGGGATCGTGATGCCGGGCAGCAGCTCGGCGCCGGTGGCGGTCGTCGAGCCGGCGAGGCCCGCTCCGGCGGCGACGGCGACGGCCGAGGCGACGAGGACGCGACGGCGGGTTCGGTGAGGACGGGGCACTGCGGACTCCGAGGCGCGGGGACGGGGACCGGGCGGGGGCCCGGTGCTCACCCGCTCCATCGGCAGCCCGGGCCCGACACCCCCGCACCGCGACGCCGGAACGGACGACCGACCGATGCGGGCCGGCCCGGGCGCCGCCATGGGCCCCCGGGCGACCAGCGGCTCAGAGGCGCCCGGCGGCCCGCAGCACGAGGAGCGCCTGCAGCGTCGCCCACGCACGCCACTCCGCGGTCGCGGCGCTCGAGATCGGCGCGAAGTTCACGTCCCAGCCGCCGTCGGGCCGCTGTCGCTCCTCCAGCGCGTCGAGGGCGGCCTCGACGGCCGCCTCCGGGAGGAGCGCACGCAACGGGTCGTCCGGGAACGGCGCGACCTCGAGCGGTCCGATGTGGTGACCCGCGGCGCCGGGCGCGGTCAGCGCCGGGTCCAGGGCGACGTGGTCCCGCACCCCGGCCTCCAGGCGCGCCCGCAGGCCTGCCGGGTCCGGCGGGTCCGGGACCTCGGGCCGCAGCAGCCACGCCGCCGCCCGCACGCTGTAGAGGTCGAGCGTCTCGACGTCCGCGCCCGCGTCCTGCCCCGTGGCGTCACGGGCCTCGACGGTGCCGTGCCCCTCCCCTGCGACCCCGAGGGCGCGCCAGCAGAACGCGGTGGCCCGGTCGAGCCACGGGTGCTCCACGCCGTGGCGGTGCAGCAGCCCGACGATCGCGGCGGTCGGGTTCAGCGACGACGCCTCGCCGTCCGCGTGGTGCCAGTGCGGGGCGGCGGGGTGCGCCCGCGCGGAGGGGTGGGTGAACGGCACGCCGCCGTCCTCCCCGGACACCGTCCCGAGCCAGTCGCACAGGCCCGCGGCGACGTCGGCGGGCGCCCCTCCGCACTCGTCGAGCACGCGGAGCGCGAGCTCGGCCGACTGGGGCTGGCTCAGGCCGGTGCGCAGGTCGGGCTCGAGGATCCCCGCGTAGCCGCCGTCGGCGTTGCGGTACGCGGCGAGGGCCGACAGGACCGCGTCGCCGGGGCCGCCGTGGAACGCCCGCTCGTAGCGGCGCAGGTCCAGCAGGCGCGCCTCGAGGCGGAGGAACCGCTCGGCGGCGGCCACGTCGACGGGCCCGGTGCTCGTGCTCATGGGCCCATCGTCGCCGACCGCGGCCCTCGCGTCTTGGACGTTCCGGACGACGTTCGGCACGCCGGCCCCGGCGCGGGGCCGGCGTCGTCGGGAGCTCACCTCCGCGCGGCGGGCTCGGACCCGTGCGGGGCCCGTCCTCGACGCGCCCGCCGAGACACCGCGCCGGTCCCGACGCCGGATCAGCCGCGACGGGCGGCCACGAGCTCGGCCGGGGTCGCACCGGCGAGCACCCGCGTCTCGCGCGAGAGGTGCGCCTGGTCCGCGTAGCCGGCGCGGGCGGCGATGCCGGCGAGGTCCTCGTCGGTGCCGATCGCCAGCTCGAGGACGCGCTGCAGCCGCAGCACCCGGGCGAGCGTCTTGGGCCCGTAGCCGACGTGCTCCGAGAACCGCCGGCGCAGGAGCCGCTCCCCCACCCCTGCCGCCCGTGCGGCGCCCGCGACGGTCGCCCCCGGCCGGCCGAGCTCCGCCACGGCGGCCTCGACCGCCGGATCGGTCGCCGGCGCACCGGCGACCCGGGCCGCCACCGCGTCCTCCAGCAGCGCGAGCCGCACGCGGTCGTCCGCGGCCTCGCGCACCCGGTCGGTCAGCCGCCGGCCCGCGGCGCCCCAGACCTCGTCGGCGGTCGGGTGCCGGTCGCGGAGGTTCGCGGCGGACTCCCCGAACGCCACGGCGGCCCCCGGCCGCAGGCGGACGCCCAGGGCCGGGCCGCCCGGTCCCTCGACGACGCGTGCCGTGGTGTCGGGCCCGGCCACCGTCAGCGTGCCGGCGTGCCAGACGAGGTCGACGCACCCGTCGGGCAGCACCGTGGCCGGCGCGTCGCCCGCGTCGGCGTCCGGCCGCGCCCACCACAGGCAGGCGACGCGGCCGGCGAGCGCGGCGGACGGCCGCCGCTCGCCGTAGGTCGCGCCGGCCACCCGTCCGTCCTCAGTCGGCGGCGGCCGCGCGCTTGCGACGCGTCGCGGGGCGCTTCGGCGCCGACGCGATGCGCTCGCGCGCGTCCGCGGACTCGGCCTGCTTCTGCGCCTTGGACTTCATGGACCGCGGGCGCTCGTCCTCCGGCGCCCGCTTGGCGGTGCCGCCGGCCGCGACGGCGTCGGCATCCGGCGTGACGAGCTCGCGCAGGAACCGGCCGGTGTGCGACTCGGCCACCGCCGCGACCTGCTCGGGGGTGCCCTCCGCGACGAGCTGCCCGCCACCGCTGCCGCCCTCGGGCCCGAGGTCGATGAGGTGGTCCCCCGTCTTGATCACGTCGAGGTCGTGCTCGATGACCACGACGGAGTTGCCGGTGCCGACGAGGCGCTGCAGGACCTCGAGCAGCCGCTCGACGTCGGCGAAGTGCAGGCCCGTCGTCGGCTCGTCGAGGATGTAGAGCGTGCGGCCCGTGGCCTGCCGCGCCAGCTCGTGGGCGAGCTTGACGCGCTGCGCCTCGCCGCCGGAGAGCGTCGTGGCGGGCTGCCCCAGCCGCACGTAGCCCAGGCCGACGTCGCGGATCGTCTCGAGCCGCCTCCGGATCTTCGGCACGTTGGCGAAGTACTCGATGGCCTCGTCCACGGGCATCGACAGGACGTCGGCGATCGAC
>WLOB01000273.1 GCA_009699505.1 Actinomycetota bacterium
GGCGCGACTCCAGCCGAGGCGTGACAGCCCGGATATCCGGTGTGGACCGGCCCATGCATTCCGCAAAAAGACCCGGATAGCCAGAAGATGTACGCTGTCTGGGTGCTGGACTGCGTCCTCGCCTACGCGCTCGGCATCGTGTGCTCGTACTACGCCATCGTGCCGATGCGCGGTCTGTCCGCGGGCCAGGGTCCGATCGCCGCTCTCAAGGCCGACACCCTGTCGCTCGTCGCTTGGCAGGTCGGCATGTACGGCCTCATGGCCCACGTTCAATCGTACCTGTTCCCCTGGAACGCGGGGCAGCGGGCACCGGTGAACTCGGTCGAGTTCCGGTATGCCATGCAGCTCGCCACGGTCGCGGGGCTCCTGACCAGCTACGCCGTGGACGGGTGGCGCGTCGGCTCCGGCATCAAGGAGCGGATGTGAGCGCTGCCCCTCGGTCGTTCCATTCAAGCAAGGAGGAAAGACCATCAAGCGTATCGTTTTGGCTTCTGCTGCCCTGCTGCTGGGGGCCTCCTCAGCGCTCGCGATGCCCTGCTGCGGTGGGTCAAGGGCAAAGGCGCGATGACGGCTGACCATCGAGCAACGTCACAGTCGCGGCGCCGCCGAGCCGGCCGGAGCAGCCGAGCCCCGGCGAGTACGTCATGATCGCGGTGAGCGACACCGGCACCGGCATGCCGCCCGAGGTGCTGGCCCGGGTGTTCGAACCGTTCTTCACCACCAAGGCGGTCGGCAAGGGCTCCGGCCTCGGGCTCGCCCAGGTCTATGGCTTCGTGAAGCAATCCGGAGGCGGCACCGACACCGTCCCTGGCGAGGGCACCTCGATCAAGGTGTACCTTCCGCAGGACGTGAGCGAGGTCGAGGCCGACACATCGACGCCGGAGCCCGTCGATTGCGCCGCCAGGCACCCGCCCGGAAGCACGCCGGTCATCCTGGTCGTCGACGACGACCCGGAGGTGCGCGAGGTGACTGCGACCCGGCTCGTCGAGACGGGCTACGAGGTGCACGAGTCTGCCTCGGGCCTGCAGGCCCTGGCCACCCTGGAGGCGGACCACTGCGTCGACCTCGTCGTCATGGACTTCGCGATGCCGGGGATGAACGGGGCCGAGGCCGCGGACGAGGTCCGGAAGCGATGGCCGAACATTCCCGTCCTGTTCGTCACCGGCTACGCGGACACCGCGGCGCTGACGAAGGATGGATCGGCCGGGCCGGAAGGCATCGTGCAGAAGCCGTTCCGGGACGGGGAGCTCGAACGCAAGATCGCCGGCGCCCTCGCGGCCCCGCCGCCATCGCGCCTGAGGCTGGTCTCCGACCGAGGCTGAGACATCACATCCGTCGTCGCCGGAAAACCTAGCGGTCGAGCCGGACGGAGGGCTGCACCCGTGAACTCCGACGGCTTCCGTGCGGGCTTCCGCCGCCTGCCCACCGGCTCGCGCCGGGTCGCACCTTGGCCTATCCTGGTTCGAAGCAGGGAGGGATGCCGTGCCGGAGAACGATGTCTGCGAAGCCGTCGTGGCGGCACTCGAGCGGGAGCATGCCAGTATCGGGGAGCTGCTGCGCGAATTGGGTGGCGACCGCCGATGGTCCGGCAGTCCGATCCGCGTCGCGGACAGGGCCTGCCCTCCCGTCCACGCCTGCCTGATCGAGACTTGCGTGGACGACATCGCCCGCATCGTCGCCTCTATGAAGGACCGAACATGCTGTCCATCGGCGCCCCGGGAAGGGGCAAGGCGTGGACAAGCGGCATCGCATGAATGCTTCCGTGCAGTCGGCGATCCTCGGGAAAGCCATCCCCGCTCCGCCGAGCCTGCCCTTAGCTCATGACCGACGCCGTCACGACCGAGTTCCCGCTCTTCCTCGCAGGCGGCGGGGGAATGGGGGCGATGATGCGCTCGCACGACTGGTCGGGCTCGCCGCTCGGGCATCCCGATACCTGGCCGCCTTGCCTGCGCGCCACCCTCAGCCTGATGCTGGGCTCGCGCTTCCCGATGTTCGTGGCCTTCGGGCCTGAACTCGGCTTCCTCTACAACGACGCCTACGCCGAGATCCTCGGCGGCAAGCATCCGGCCGCCCTCGGCCGCCGCTTCCCCGAGATCTGGCCGGAGATCTGGACCGACGTCGCGCCTCTCGTCGAGCGGGCGCTTGCAGGCGAGCCGACCTGGTCCGAGGACATGCCGCTGACCATGAACCGGCGCGGCTACGACGAGCGGACATGGTTCACCTTCTCCTACTCGCCCGTGCACGACGAGGAGGGCCGGGTCGCCGGCATGTTCTGCGCCTGCACCGAGACCACGGCACGCGTCCGCGCAGAGGTCGACCTCCGGGAGGCCGAGGCCCGGCTGCGGACGTTGGCCGACCATCTGCCGGGCGGCTACGTCTACCAGCTCGCCACGCCGGCCGACGGATCGAGCCGGCGCTTCCTCTACGTCTCGCAAGGGTTTGCGCGCATGACCGGGCTGCCGGCCGAGACCGTGCTCGCCGACCCGGCCGCGGCCTACGACCTGATCCTGCCCGAGCACAGGGCACGCGTCGCCGAGGCGGAGGCTGCCGCCATCCGCGATCTCTTGCACTTCGACGTCGAGGCGCCGATGCGCCGACCCGACGGTACCGTCATCCGGACCCGGATCATCTCGGCGCCCCGCCGCGTCGGCGACATCGTGATCTGGGACGGGCTGCACCTCGACGATACCGAGCGCCAGGCCGCCGAGGATCGTCTGCGAGAGAGCGAGGCGCGGCTGCGGCTCGCCACCGAGGCCGCCGAGGTCGGCTTGTGGGACGTCGACCACGTCGACGACACGCTGTTCTGGCCGGACCGAGTGAAGGCGATGTTCGGCATCTCGTCCGAGGTGCCGGTCTCGATGGCCGAATTCTACGCCGGCCTTCACCCCGAGGATCGGGAGGCCACGAGCGCCGCCTACGCCGCGGCCGCTGACCCGGAGCGGCGGGCTGTCTACGACGTCGAGTACCGCACGATCGGCAAGGAAGACGGGGTCGTCCGCTGGGTCGCCGCCAAGGGCCGCGGCATCTTCGAGGGTGGGCGCTGCATCCGGGTGCTCGGCACCGCCATCGACATCACGGCCCGCAAGCAGGCCGAGGAAGCGCTGCGCGCCAGCGAGGAGCAGTTCCGCGTCCTCTCTCAGGTGCTGCCGAACTTCGTCTGGGCGACCGACCCGCAGGGCCGCGCCTACTGGTTCAACGAGCGGGTCTTCGCCTACGCCGGCGCCCGGCCGGGCGAACTCGACGGCGAGGGCTGGCAGGACATCATCCATCCCGACGACCTGCCGCGCATCGCCGAGGAATGGCAGGTCGCGGTCGCCGCCGGCTCCGGCTACCAGTCGGAGTACCGTCTGCGCCGGGCCGACGGCGCCTACCGCTGGTTCCTGGCCCGGGCGCAGCCGGTCCTCGCGGGCGACGGCAAGGTTCTGCGCTGGGTCGGCACCAGCACGGACGTCGACGACCAGAAGCGCGTGATGGTCGAGCTCATGCGCTTCAACGAGACGCTGGAGCAGCGCGTGGCCGAGCGGACGGCCGAGCACGACCGGGTCTGGCGCAACTCGCGCGACCTGCTCGTGGTGGTCGGCGCCGACGGCGTGTTCCGCGCGGTCAACCCGGCCTGGGAGGCGATCCTCGGCCACAGCCCGACCCAGGTCGTGGGCCGCAGCTTCCTGGACTTCGTCTGGCCCTCGGACGCGGACGCGACGCAGGGCGCCCACGACGCGGCGGCCTCCGCGCGAGACCTCACCGACTTCGAGAACAGCTACCGGCACAAGGACGGGACGCCTCGCCGGGTCTCCTGGCGGACCTCCGTCGAGGGAGACCTCGTCTACGCCTACGGTCGCGACGTCACGGCCGAGAAAACCCAAGCCGAGGCCTTGCGGCAGGCCGAGGAGGCGCTGCGGCAGTCGCAGAAGCTGGAGGCGGTCGGCCAGTTGACCGGGGGCGTCGCGCACGACTTCAACAACCTTCTGACCATCATCCGCTCGTCCGTCGATTTCCTGCGCCGGCCGGACCTGCCGGAGGAGCGGCGCGGCCGCTACCTCAACGCCGTCTCGGAGACGGTGGACCGCGCGGCCAAACTGACGGGACAGCTCCTCGCCTTCGCCCGACGCCAGACGCTGAAGCCCGAGACGCTCGACGTCGGCGCGCGGCTTCTCTCCGTGGCCGAGTTGCTCGATACGGTCACGGGTGCCCGCATCAAGGTCGTGACCGAGGTGCCGGAACACCCGTGTTTCGTGCACGTCGACGCCAGCCAGTTCGAGACGGCGCTGGTGAACATGGCGGTCAACGCGCGTGACGCGATGGAGGGCGAAGGCACGCTTACGCTGAGCCTCAGGTGCGGCGCCCTGCTGCCGCCCATCCGCGGCCACGCCGGAGCCGCCGGTCCTTTCGCAGCGGTCTCGTTGAGCGATACGGGCTCGGGCATCCCAGCCGACTTGGTGTCGCGCGTGTTCGAACCGTTCTTCACCACGAAGGAAGTCGGCAAGGGCACAGGGCTCGGGCTGAGCCAGGTCTTCGGCTTCGCCAAGCAGTCGGGCGGCGACGTCGACGTCAAGAGCCAGCCCGGTCGAGGCACGACCTTCACCCTCTACCTGCCCCAGGTCGAGGCCGGGATGGAGGGGACCGAGAACGCGGGCGAAGCGACGCAAGTCGAGCCCGGGGGTGCCGGCCAGCGGGTGCTGGTGGTCGAGGACAATGTCGAGGTCGGACGCTTCGCTGGGATTGCCCCGGATCGGTGGACACCGAGAACGCTTTCGCGTGAGGTGTTTTTGCCATGCCGAGAACCCGTCCCCCGTACCCGGCGGAGTTCCGCCGCCAGATGGTCGAGTTGGTCCGCGCCGGACGCGATCCGACCGACCTCGCCCGTGAGTTCGAGCCGTCGGCCCAAGCCATCCGCAACTGGGTGGCCGAGGCCGACCAACTGGAAGGCCGCCGGGAGGTGAAGCCTCCTGCCGTGGAGACTGCCCTGTCGGCGAGCGAGCGCGATGAACTGCTTCGGCTGCGGCGCGAGAACCGTCAGTTGAAGCTGGAGCGCGACATCCTCTCTCGCGCGACAGCCTGGTTTGCGCGCGAGACCGGAGTTCTGCCGTCGGGATCTTCCGGTTCATGAGCGCGAACCAGGCGCACTTCCCGATCGCCGTCATGGCGCGCGTGCTGGGCGTCTCGAAGGCCGGGTACTACGCTTGGTCCGGCCGTCCCCTCTCGGCGCGGGCTCAGGCGGACGAGGTGCTGCTCCGGCGCATCCGCACGATCCACCTTGGCTCGCGCCAGACCTACGGCTCGCCACGCGTGCAGGCAGAGTTGCGTGACCAGGGTGAGGCCCACAGCCGCAAGCGCATCGCCCGGCTGATGCGACAGGCGGGTCTCGTCGGGGCGTGCCATCGCCGCGGCGGGCCGGTGACGACGCGGCGCGACCAGGAGGCTCGGCCGGCTCCGGACCTGGTCGACCGCAGCTTTGCGGCCGATGAACCCAACCGGCTCTGGGTCGCAGACATCACCTACATCCCAACGCGTGCCGGGTTCCTCTACCTGGCGATCGTGCTCGATGCGTTCAGCCGTCGGATCGTCGGCTGGTCGATGGCCGATCATCTGCGAACTGAACTGGTACTGGACGCGCTCGAGATGGCCGTCGGCCAGAGAAAGCCGCGGGACGTGATCCACCACTCGGATCAGGGCTCGCAATATACATCGCTAGCCTTCGGCAGCCGCTGCCGCGAGGCGGGTGTGCGGCCCTCGATGGGCTCGGTCGGTGATGCCTACGACAACGCCATGGCCGAGAGCTTCTTCTCGACCCTGGAATGCGAGTTGCTTGCCCGCCGACGCTTCCAGTCCCGGCCCGAGGCCCGCATGGCCCTCTTCAGCTACCTCGAGGGCTTCTATAACCCCGTACGGCGACACTCCGCCCTGGGCTACCGCTCACCCCTCGTCTACGAACAGGAGCATCCCCCAAAACCCGCAACCGGGGCCCTGGTCAGCCAAGCCCCATAGCCGTCCACAGAAACGGGGCAATCCCA
>WLOB01000274.1 GCA_009699505.1 Actinomycetota bacterium
GCCGTACTGGACGGCGTGCTCGAGCTCCTCCTCGATCGTCAGGTAGCGGCGGCGGGTCTGCTCGATCAGCGTGACCTCGTGGCCCTTGTCGATGAGCTCGCGGGCGAGGTTCCAGCCGACCTTGCCGCCACCGGCGATCACGACGTACATCAGGAGGCCTCGACGATCGCCGACTCGAACATGGAGATCGCCTGGAGCGTCGGGCAGATCGTGCGGACGCCCTGCTCGGCGTACCAGGTGGCGCGCGCGGGATCCATCACGCGGGCGATCACCGTGGTGACGTTGAAGCGCTTCTGCGCGACCTGGGCGATCACGAGGTTCGTGTTGTCGCCCGACGTCGAGGCGATGAAGACGTCCGCCTCGTCGATGCCGGCCTCGCGGAGGGCCTCGACCTCGATGCCCTGACCGACGGTGAAGCGGCCCCCGGTCTCCTCCCACGAGGACGCCAGCCCGGCGTCGAGCCGCTCGTGGCTCAGCGGGTCGTGGTCGAGGACCGAGACCTCGTGCCCCCGGGCCAGCATCGACTGCGCGACGGCCGAGCCGACGCGGCCGGCTCCTACGATGAGCACGAACATACGCGCGGGACTGTAGCGCGGTGGGCAGGCGGCACCCGGACGGCGACCGGCGGGGGTCGCGCGGACGGCCCGGCCGGGAGATCCTGGGGCTCGGCCGCGGCGCGCCACGCCCGACGCCTACGGCAGCTGGACGTGCGCGATCAGGGCGACGCTCGTCGCGCGGAACGCGTCCGGGTCCTCGTTGCCCTCGCGCAGCGCGTCGATGAGCGGCTCCCGCAACGCCGCGTAGCGCTCGGGTCCCAGCGACCCGCGGGCCGCCAGCCACATGGGGTGGCGGTCCATCCACTCCTCGGCGAGCGCCTCGGGCGAGGCGGCCTCGAACGGGTGGCCGTAGCGCTCGACGGTCACGACGCCGCCCGCCGGGGCGAACAGCGCCTCCAGGTGCCGCGGGTCGCCCCAGTCGCGCACGACGAACGCCGCGTCGGCGGACGCCACGCCGTCGGCGGACAGCTCCGCCATCGCCCGGCGCAGGACGCCGCTGCCAGCGGCGATCGCGCCCTCCCCCGTCCAGGTCGCCAGCACGATCCGCCCGCCCGGGGCGGTGACGCGGACGAGCTCGGCGGCGGCGGGCTCCGCCGGGGCGAAGATGACGCCGAAGACCGAGAGGGTCGCGTCGAACGCGTCGTCCTCCGCCGGGAGCGCGAGCGCGTCGCCCGCGATCCACTCGACCTCGACCCCGGCGGCGTGCGCGCGGCCGGCGGCGACGCCCAGGAGCCGCTCCGCCCGGTCCACCCCGGTCACCCGCGCGCCACCGAACGCCGCCAGGAGCGCGGCGTTGCCCGTGCCGCACGCGACGTCGAGCACGCGCTCGCCCGGCGTGATGCGCGCGGCGCCGACGACCCGCTCCGCCGCGGGCGCCAGCTGCGCGGCGGTGAGCTCGTAGGTCCCGGCGCCCCAGTCGATCATGCCGCCGAGCCTACGTCGCCCCGCGGCGCACGGCCCGGCGGGCGCCGCACGGGCCGACGACCGGCGCACAGCCGGACGAGCGCCGCACGGGCCGACGACCGGCGCACGGCCCGGCGGGCGCCGCACGGGCCGACGAGCGCCGCAGAGCCCCGCGAGCGCCGCACGGCCGGGCGCCCCGCCGCGCACCGGCCGGAACGACCGCCCGGCGGACCCCGCGTCGGCCCCCGGCCTACAGCTGGTCGAGCCAGGCCTCGTCGTCGTCGTCGAGCCGGTCGTCGCGGGCGGCCCCCGACTCGGCCTCGCGGCGGCGGCGCAGGACGGCCTCGGTCTCCTCGAGCGACGGAGCGCCCAGGATGACCTGGCACCGGGCGTGGTCCACGACGTAGCGCGCGGTCTCCCCCAGCGCCTCGCCGCGGCCGCCCAGCGCGCCGAGGGCCGAGCCCGTCCGACCGCTGCGCGCCCGGCCGGCCGGCGGCGGGGCGACCATGATGATCGCCTCGCAGCCACGGCGCTCGGCCTCGTCGACGATCGCGCGGCCGTAGGAGCGGGCGCGGACGGCGGAGGTGGCGACGCGGACGCCGTCGTACTCCTCGCCGACGGCGCGGGCCCGCGCCAGGGCGGCCTTCGCCTCGGCGCGGCGGCCGTCGGCGAGCGGGCCGTCGATCGGCAGGGACATCGGCAGGACGTGGATCCAGACGGCCTCGATGACGGCGTAGCCCTCCTCGAGGTCCGTCTCGTCGTCCCCGCCGGCGAGGCGTCCCGCGGTCTGGATCAGGTCGTCGTCCAGCGCCGTGCCGAGGACGGGCACGAGGATCGAGCCGTACTCGACCGGCTTGGCCTCGCGCCGCAGCGCGGCGTCGGGCACCACGACGCGACCGCGCACGGGCAGGCGGTGCGTCCGGCGGTAGGTGACGTAGGCGACGACGCCGATCGCCATCCAGATCAGGCCGACGGCCCGGGCGGCCGGGTGCGACACGACGATCGAGACCCAGACGAGCCCGCTGAGGACGGCGCCCAGGACGGCGGGGACCGGCACGGCCACGCCCCGGACCCGCACGTTCAGCGGCACCCGGTACTCCCGGGGCACGTCGGGCTCCTTGAACCGCAGGCGCACGATGGAGAGATGGGCGATCGTGACCGCGGTCATCGCACCGAACGCCATGGTCCCGACGAGCGCGTCCATGTCCCGGAACGAGACGAGGACCATCGCGATGACGCCCGCCGCGACGATGACGAGCCACGGGGTGCCGAAGCGGGGGTGCAGGCGCCCCAGGCGGGTGGGCATCTGGCGGTGCCGGGCGAGCTGGGCGGTGATGCGCCCGGCGCTCGACAGCGACGCGAGCGCCATGCCCACGAGCGTCGCGGCCGCGGCCACGCCCACGACGACCTTCAGGGCGTCGACGACGACGGAGTCCGACAGCCGGTCGACGATGCCGATCACCGGCGCGTCGACCCACCGCTCGCCGAGCGCGGTCTCGCCGCCCTGCACCGGCAGGGCCATCAGGCCGACGAGCGCGACGCCGACGAAGAGGACGAACATCGCCACGGGCAGCGTGGCGACGAGGCGCCGCAGGTCACGGCGGCCCACGCGCAGCTCGCCCGCCAGGCCGGACGCCGACTCCAGGCCGGTCACGACGACCATCGCCGCCCCCAGGCCGAAGAGGACGCCCTGCCAGTCGGGGCTCGTGCCGAGGTCCAGGCCGTTCGTGATCGAGCCGGGGTCGTGCAGGAGCGCGAGCCCGAGGACGACGACGAGCACCTGCAGCAGCAGGTCGACGGCGACGACGACCACCAGGCGCACGACCCGGGTGGCGGGCCCGCCGGCGTCGCCGCGGACCGCCCGGATCGTCACGAACAGGAGGATGAGCGCCGCCAGGACGATCTCCGTCCTGCCGTCGGACGTCTCGTGCCAGACCACCTCGAGGTAGTTCGTGGCGGCCAGGGTCGCCGCCGCCGTCAGCAGCACGGAGTCCAGGAGCAGCGCCCACGCGGCGACGAAGCTCCACACCTCGTCGAACGCGTGCCGGGCGAAGGTCGGCGAGCCGGAGCGCTCCGGGTGCAGCGAGGCGCCCTCGGCGAACGTCATGACCGCCAGCCCGAAGAGGACGGCGGCGGCGGCCATCACGAACGGCGTCGCGCCGAGCGCGTTGCCGGCGATCGGGCCCAGGAGGAGGTACAGGCCGCCCGCGACCGAGGCGTAGGTGATGGCGAAGACGGTGCGCGCGCCGACGGTCCGCTGCAGGAGGGCGGCGGCCGCGGAGCGCCCGGCGCCGGCGGGGCCCTCGCCCGGCGTCGCGTCGACCACGGGCTCGCCGGGCTCGCCCGGACGGGGGTCCTTCGGCGTCTCAGCCATCCGTGCGGTCCTCCTCGTCGCCGCGGGAGACGAGCGACGCGCCGCGCCAGGCCATCCACGCGCGCCCGGCACCCGCGGCGAAGAACAGCAGGCCGATCAGCAGGCCCTGCGCCACCGGGCCGCCGCCGCCCGCGATCGTGCGCACGACGATGGCGATCCCGATCAGGGCGACCAGCGACGACAGGACGACGGTGGCGTTGCCGTAGAGACCGCGGCTCACGAGCGGGTCTCCTGCAGCTGGCGGACGGTCCGGGCCTCGGGGTCGGACTGCAGGATGACGCGGCACGGCCGCTCGGCCATCACCGTGTCGATGGAGCGGTAGATGCTGCCCGAGCCGGCCTTCGGCGGGATCGACATGACGATGGCGCGGGCCTTCGTCAGCCGGGCGTCCTCGACGACGACGCGCCCGAACTGGCCGGCGCGCACCTTGACCCAGCGGGCCTGCAGCCGGTTGCCGATCTGCAGCCGCGCCTCTTCGATCAGCGCCTCGGCCGCGCGCTCCTGCTCCGGCATCCGCGCGTCGATGGGCGAGGACTGCGGCACGACGATGGGGACGAGCAGGTAGATGCCGCGCCGGCGCTTGGCCGCCACGCGGGAGGCCGTGGCCATCGCCCCGCGGGAGTAGCGCAGGCCGAGCAGGGCGACGATGACCGACTCGTACTCGGCCTCGTGGTCGACGACCGCCTCGGGCGTGGCGATCTTGTGGGTCGTCCGCAGGTCGAGGCCCTGGTTGCGGCGGTAGAGCGGATAGATGATCAGCCCGGAGACCATCCACCCCACGCCCGCGAGCGCGACGGCGGGGTGCAGCCCGACCACGACGACGAACGCGATGCCGGTGCCCAGGCCGCCGACGATCGCGAAGAGCGGGTAGGACACCCCGCCGATCGTGATGTTGCCCGGCCCGCGGTAGGGCCGGTCGAAGTCGGGCTCCCGCCGGCGCAGGGCGATCACCGACACGTGGGCGATCGTGAACGAGAGCATCGCCCCGAACGCGTACATGTTCGACAGGAACTCGGCCTGGCCCGGGATGACGGCGAGCGCGGCCAGCCCCGAGAACAGCAGGATCCCCACCCACGGCGTGCCGAAGCGCGGGTGCAGGGTCCGCAGCCCGTCGGGCATCTGGCGGTGGACGCCCATGGAGTAGACGAGGCGCGAGACGCCGATCACGCCCGCGTTCGTCGCGAGGAACAGGATCGTGGCCGCCAGCAGGCCGACGTAGATCTGCGTCGGCTGCTGCAGGACGCCGAGGTCCATGTTCTTCACGACGCCGAGGATCGGGTCGCCGGCGAAGCCGCCCTCCTCCTCGGGCAGGCCCAGCAGCGTCGAGTACTCGCCGTCCGCGCCCTTCGTCACCGGCAGCGCCGACAGGGCGACCATGGGCAGAAACGCGTAGATCGCGAACACGGCGATGACCACGCGCTTGATCGCGGCCGGCACGGTGGTGCCGGCGTCCTTGGCCTCCTCGGCCATGTTCGAGATCGTCTCGATGCCGGTGTAGGCGACCATCCCGATCGGGATCGCGATGAGGAAGTCCTTCCACTCCGGCGCGACCCCGAGCTGGACGTTGTCGATCAGCGTCTCGGGCGAGAAGACGAGGAACATCCCCAGGCCGACGAGGAGGACCTGCGTGAGGAAGTCCGTGACGGCCAGCGCGATGTTGACCCCGGCGGACTCCTTCGCCCCGACGATGTTGATCGTGGCGAGGATCCCGATCACCACGATCGCGAAGACGACGTCGCCCGGGGCGCTGCGCAGGAAGTCGAGCGGCTCGAACAGGCCGCCGATGTAGTGCGGCACGAAGTACGAGCTGATCGCGATCGTGATCGTGTAGTTGAGCATCTGGCCCCACGCCGCGAAGAACGACCAGAACTCGTTGAAGGCGCGGCGGGCGAAGCTCGAGGAGCCGCCGGCCTCCGGGTACATCGAGGTCGCCTCGGCGTACGTGGCGGCCGTGAGGTAGAAGATCACGCCCGTGATCACGAAGACGACGGGCGTCAGGCCGAGCGCGAAGCCGGCGACGAGCCCGAGGGCGTAGTAGATGGACGACCCGACGTTGCCGTAGGCCGTCGAGAAGAGCGCGTTGGTCCCGAGGACGCGCTGGAGTCCGTGAAGTCGGCGTTCGGCCATGGCCGAGGCGGCAGTCTACGCCGGTCCGCGGGCGATGCCGCCCC